>CALITN010000173.1 GCA_938041595.1 uncultured Flavobacteriaceae bacterium
CCAAAACGAATAGCCTTTTCCAAAAATAAAACCCCATCTCCATCTGGATTAAAATATTGCGCACGATGGATCCCTTTAAACGAATCAAAGCCTCCAGCCAAGGCCAAGTTTTCCATTGCTTTTTTATTGGCAGCACGCAAGTCTACACGTTTGGTCAAATCAAAAATTGAGGTGTAGGGCTCGTCTTCTCGATTTTCAATAATCGTTTCAACAGCTCCTTTTCCGACTCCTTTGATCGCTCCCATGCCAAAACGAATTGCTTGGCGATCATTTACCGTAAACTTATAAAATGATTCATTGACATCAGGCCCTAATACTTCCAAGCCCATTCGGCGGCATTCCTCCATAAAGAAAGTTACCTGCTTAATGTCACTCATATTATTAGACAAAACTGCCGCCATATACTCCGCCGGGTAATGCGCTTTGAGATAGGCTGTTTGATATCCAATCCAAGCATAGCAGGTTGAATGGGATTTATTAAACGCATACGAGGCAAAGGCTTCCCAGTCTTTCCATATTTTTTCCAACACCTCTTCCGGATGGCCGTTTTCTTTTCCTCCGTCTATAAACTGAGGTTTTAATTTTTCAAGCAGAGCAAAAATCTTTTTTCCCATCGCTTTGCGAAGCATATCAGCATCGCCCTTGGAAAAACCAGCCAACTGCTGCGACAAACGCATCACCTGTTCTTGGTAGACTGTAATGCCATAGGTCTCTTTTAGAAATTCTTCCATCACTGGTAGATCGTAGGTAATCTCTTCATGACCGTTTTTCCGAGCCACAAAACTGGGGATATATTCCAAAGGCCCTGGGCGGTAGAGAGCGTTCATGGCAATCAAATCAGCAAACTGGGTGGGTTTGAGGTCTTTCAAATACTTTTGCATCCCCGCTGATTCATACTGGAAAATTCCAACTGTCTCCCCGCGCTGAAACAACTCATAAGTCTTGGTATCGTCCAATGGAAAGGCATCCGGATCTAGTGTAATGTTGTGCTTGTACTTGACCAGTTTTACGGTATCTTTAATCAGTGTCAGCGTTTTTAGGCCTAAGAAATCCATTTTCAATAAGCCCGCATCTTCCACCACCGAGTTGTCAAATTGCGTCACGAAAAGCTCTGAGTCTTTGGCTGTGGCGACAGGGACAAATTGAGTGATGTCATCCGGTGTAATAATAACCCCACAGGCATGAATCCCTGTATTTCTTAACGAACCCTCAAGCACTTTGGCTTGCTGAATCATCTCGCCTTGCAGACCCGTTTCTTCAGCAATGGCCTTAAACTCTTTGACACGTGTAAATTCTTCTGCACGCAGACTTTTCCGCAATGCTTCCTCCTCCAAGTCAAAAATCTTAGCCAGTTTCATATTGGGCAAAAGCTTGGCGATATGATCGGCTTCATTAAGCGATAAATCCAGTACTCTGGCTGTATCTCGAATGGAAGATTTAGCAGCCATAGTTCCATAAGTGATGATTTGTGCCACCTGATTGGCGCCGTATTTATCAATCACATAGTCCATGACTTTACCACGGCCTTCATCGTCAAAGTCAATATCAATATCGGGCATGCTTACCCGATCCGGATTTAAGAAACGCTCAAAAAGTAAGTCATATTCGATTGGATCCATATTCACAATCCCCAAACAATAGGCCACTACAGAACCTGCCGCCGAACCCCGCCCAGGCCCAACAGATACATCCATGTCACGTGCAGCAGCAATAAGGTCTTGAACGATTAGAAAATAGCCTGGATATCCCGTATTGGCAATAACTTCCAATTCAAAATCAAGGCGCTCTTCAATTTCAGCAGTCAGCGTATTGTAGCGTTTTTTGGCGCCTTCATAGGTCAAATACCGCAGGTAATTGTTTTCTCCTTTTTTTCCATCGGTATCGTCAGCTACTTGGTGTTTTTCAGGAATATCAAACTTGGGCAACAATACCTCTCGGGCCAAATCATAGCCTTCGATTTTTTCAATCAGTGCTTCCAAGTTTAGAATGGCCTCGGGTACATCCGTAAAGAGTGCCTTCATCTCTTCGGGCGACTTGAAATAATATTCTTGGTTGGGAAAACCATAGCGGTACCCGCGACCTCTTCCAATAGGTGTGGCTTGTTTTTCCCCTTCCTTCAAACAAAGTAAAATATCGTGTGCATTGGCCTCTTCCTTGGCTACGTAGTAAGTGTTGTTTGTTGCAATCAGAGGGATTTGGTGTTTTTGAGACCACTGAATCAATACGGTATTGACTCGTTCCTCGTCTTCTTGTCCGTGCCGCATCAGCTCGATGTAGAAATCCTCACCAAACTCTTTATGCCACCAAAGCAAGGCTTCTTCCGCTTGGGTATTTCCCACATTCAATAATTTGGAGGGTACCTCTCCGTAAAGGTTTCCGGTCAATACTATCAGATCTTCTTTGTATTGGGTAACAATCTCCTTATCAATCCGTGGCACATAATAAAACCCATCGGTATAGGCTAAGGAGGTCATTTTGATTAGATTCTGATAACCCCTTTTATTTTTTGCCAAAAAGACAATCTGATAGCCGTTATCTTTTCGCGATCGGTCTTTGTGGTTTTCACACACATAAAACTCGCAACCCAAAATTGGTTTGATCTGCGCTTCGGGGGATTGGTCTGCATTGTGGTTTTTGATCGCCTTGACAAAATGGAAGGCACCCATCAAGTTGGCGTGATCTGTAAGTGCTAAAGCGGGCATACTATGAGCGGCAGCGGCATCCACAAGCTGAGAAACACGCGAGGTAGCTTGAAGAACGGAAAACTGAGAATGGTTGTGCAAATGGACAAACGGTGCCGCTTCCAGTGCCCCAAGGGCTTCTTTTGAAATAGGCCCTTTGGGAGTTGCGGCTGGAGTTGATTCTGTAGCCAATTGCTTTGAGGCAGCCTTTAGGTTTTGATGCTTTATCCCAATCAATGGTATGCCCTCCGGAAAGGCCGTTTGGAGGGGTGTGGCACTGTCTTCCCCTTCCAACACTGCTGGGTGCAGTAGGGTCTGCCGTAGTAATTCCAAAAAGGCACGGCTGGTAGCCTCTACATCTGCGGTTGCGTTGTGGGCTTCTTCAAAACGACTTTCAAAAAGAAAGTCGTACAACTCGCTAAGGGTCGGGAGTTTAAATTTCCCCCCACGTCCTCCAGGCAATTCACACAAAGCCGCCGTTTCCTCCGTACAGGTGTCAATAAATGAGCATTTCTCCAAAGGATCAGTTCCCAAAACCCGATGGAATTCTGCCCCCATAATATTGCGATCAAAGGAGATATTGTGCCCTACTACATGAGTGGCTTGCCCCAAAGCCTCCGTGAATTTTTCCAGTACTTCGGCTAAGGCAACTCCTTCTGTAGTGGCCAGAGCCGTAGAGATGCCGTGCACCTGCTCCGACTCATAGGGAATGGTAAAACCTTTGGGTTGAATCAGATAGTCTTGATGGTCGATACATTCTCCCGCTGCATTGTGTAATTGCCAGGCAATCTGAATACAACGCGGCCAGTTATCCGCATCTGTCAGCGGGGCATTCCAGCGTTTGGGCAAGCCCGTTGTTTCCGTATCAAAGATCAAATACATAAAAACGAAAATATGTATTCCTTTTGGCTTCCAAGACCTCCTTTGGCAGTACTTATCAACGATTTTGATAAAAATATAAACGCTTGATTTTGTACCTTTCCAAAAAAAGAAAAAGAAAAATGCCGTTGCTGGAATTCACATCCCGTGGCATCTATTGTGCCGCGGCGGATGTTTATTTAGATCCCTGGAAAAAAGTTGCCAAAGCCCTCATCACGCATGGGCATTCCGATCATGCGCGCTGGGGTCATCAACAATACATTACCCAACACGATAATGTACCCATCATTCAACACCGCTTGGGGAAAATTGTAGTAGCCGGAAAGGCCTATGGGGAACGTTTCAAGATTAATGGGGTAACATTTTCCTTCCATCCCGCCGGGCATGTACCGGGCTCTTCGCAAATCCGTGTAGAACATCGGGGCGAAGTATGGGTCTTTACCGGAGATTACAAATTGGAGAATGATGGCATTTCAACCCCTTTTGAGCCCGTTCGTTGCCATACCTTTATCACTGAATTCACCTTCGGCCTTCCTGTTTTTGACTGGCAAGACCCAGCATTGGTACATCAAAAGATCAACCAATGGTGGGCCGCTAACAAGGTGACAGGAGTCACGAGTCTCTTGATGGGCTATTCACTCGGAAAGATTCAGCGATTACTCAAACACCTAGACCCATCCATCGGCAAAATATTTACCCACGGAGCCCCGGAAAAAATGACCCAAGTGCTAAGGGCTCAAATTGATTTTCCAGCCACCCAGCTTATCACGCGAGAAACTGACAAAAAACAAATCCAAGGGAATATTGTCTTGGCACCACCAGCGGTGATGGGGAGTGCCTGGGCCAAAAAACTTGGAACAACCAGCACCGGCTATGCCTCAGGCTGGATGGCTTTTCGCGGAGCTCGACGGCGGCGAGCAGTGGACAAAGCTTTTGTACTCTCCGACCATGCCGACTGGAAAGGACTCCTTCAAGCCATTGAAGCGACAGCTTGCGAAGATGTGATTACTACCCACGGTTACACGGATATTTTTGCACAATACCTCCGAGAGAAAGGGTGGAATGCTCGCACAGAAAAAACACAATACGAAGCGGAGACTCCCGAAACTGCACTCACCGAATGAAAGCCTTTGCTCAACTCATAGACGCTTTGGACAGTACCAACAAAACCACCCAAAAAGTGGCATTGCTTGCCGAGTACTTTCGATCCACACCGCGTACCGATGCACTATGGGCTGTGGCGCTGCTGTCACATCGGCGTCCCCCACGCCCTGTAAGCACAACGCTGCTGCGCCAATGGGCCGCAGAAGCGGCTGGACTTTCGGCCTGGCTCTTCGAAGAAGCCTACCATATTGTAGGGGATTTGGCAGAAACCATTGCACTTCTGGTTCCCAATACACAAAGCCACTCCCAAAAGTCCTTAGCCGAAACCATTGCCGCACTCATCACGCTAAAAAATAAAGAAGAGACTGAAAAAAAAGCCTACATCCTCGCTCAATGGCAGCAGCTTTCCAGCACCGAACGTTTTGTTTTCAATAAGATTTTAACCGGTGGCTTTCGAATTGGTATCAGTCAAAAGTTGATGACCCGAGCACTTGGACAAGCCTTGGAACTTGACGAAAACACCCTCGCGCATCGATTGATGGGACAGTGGTCTCCTGAAAACACCAGTTTTGAAGACCTACTCATCACTCCTAAAGCAGCCGATCAACTGAGTCGTCCTTACCCTTTTTATTTGGCCTATGCTGTAGAGGATGATTTTTTTGACAAACAGTCCGTCTCCGAATATCACATTGAACACAAATGGGATGGCATGCGAGGGCAATTGATTGTAAGAGAAGGGCAGCTTTTCCTATGGAGTCGTGGTGAAGAATTGATCACGAATAAGTTCCCAGAGTTTGCCCCCTTCGCGCAACAATTGCCATCAGGTACCGTTTTGGATGGAGAAATCCTACCCTATCCCAAAGGAGTTATTGGAAATTTTAATGATCTTCAAAAACGCATCGGTCGCAAGACGGTTGGTGCCAAACTACTGCGAGATATTCCTGCTCGATTTATGATTTATGATCTGCTAGAGTGGGAAGGCAAAGACTACCGCAATCAACCTCTTTGGCAACGACAACAACAATTAGCTCATCTTTTTGAACGCTACTCTGAAAAAGAACTGCCTTGGGAACATTCCAACGTATTACAGTTTGATCATTGGGATGCCGTTACCGCAGAACGAGACTGCGCTCCAGAAAAGCGCTCCGAAGGCTTGATGTTAAAAAAGCGAGATTCGATCTATGCCGTAGGACGCAAAAAAGGGGCTTGGTGGAAGTGGAAATCAGATCCCAAAACCATTGACGCAGTGCTGACCTATGCCATGCGAGGTCATGGCCGCCGAACCAACCTCCTCACAGACTACACCTTTGGCTTATGGGACGATGGGCAGCTGGTCACCTTTGCAAAGGCCTATTCTGGTTTAACTGATAAAGAGATTCGAGAAGTGGATCGTTTTGTAAAACAAAACACCCAGGCTCGCTTTGGTCCTGTTCGAGAGGTGACCCCACAACTTGTTTTTGAAATAGCCTTTGAGGGGATTGCATCCTCCTCTCGACACAAAAGTGGCGTTGCCGTGCGTTTTCCAAGGATTTTACGTTGGAGACATGACAAAAAAATTGAAGCCGCAAACAGCCTCTCGGATCTTAAAGAGCTCCTTCCATGAACGCAACAACCACAATGAAGCAATGGTTTGAAGAACAGGGATGGAAACCACTTCCTTTTCAAAAAAAAACTTGGAAAGCCTACGCTGCCGGGAAAAGTGGATTTGTAAATGCACCCACAGGCAGCGGTAAAACCTATGCTCTTTGGGGTGGAATCGTACAAGAAGCAATGGCCAAGCCCCCCAAGAAAGGTTTACAAGCCCTGTGGATTACCCCCCTAAAAGCCTTGGCTGTTGAGATTCAGCAGAGTACTGAACGAATGAGTCAGCACTTTGACC
>CALITN010000174.1 GCA_938041595.1 uncultured Flavobacteriaceae bacterium
CGCTCCCCATCCACCAATTCGTTTTGAGCAATGATCAGGCTTCCCTTTTTGATCAGTCCTCGGGTGGGAGAAAGTCGCTGTTTCCCTTCATTTAGTATTTTTTGTTTGAAAATGGAGTCTTGAACAATATTAGGGGCTAGTACCTCAAAGAAAAGGTTATAGAAATTTTCTTCAAAAGGAGCTAGAGAGTCAGACAATAGTGGCCGGAGGCTATTCTGCATGGCTTCCATTTGGAAAAAAGAAGTAATAACGCGTTCCTTTTCGGTATTCCCGTCAATCAATCGAAGGGTTTCAATTGCATCATTATCCCAATTTAAAGGGAGAATTCCTTGTTGAAAAACACGATCCAGTACCTGCTCTCCTTCCTTTTTAATTGCGGTTGCCTTTGGAGTGTCCAGAGTGCTGAAATAACGTTCAAATTTTTGCTGATAGTGTTCTTTTCCTTGAGCTTCCACCAGGGTATCCACTCGATAATAACTATTAGCTTCTTCTTCTAAAAGTGTTATTTCATGCTCAAGTTCGGCTTTTGTTTTAAGTATTGGAAAATCAAACGGCGCGTAAAGGGTCGCATGTTTCCACGGAAAGCCCTTTTGGAATTCGTATTGAAACTTCCCTCCTTTGGGAAATAAATACAGGATTGCCCCACAAAGCGTTAGGAAAAGAAAGCCCTTGTATAGTAAGGGCTGATTATAAAAAAGCCAATTCCAATACCGTTTCAATGTCTGGATGTTTTATGCGCTAAGAAAACAAAAATTAAGCAATAAAGCCGTTTGGACTACCAAATGTTGCTTTTAATTTATTTATTTTTGAGCTTCAATTCTACTATGAAATACGGGGTTTGCCAATTAGGTATTGTTTCTGTTCGGGCTGATAAACAAGATCAGAGTGAAATTGTAACGCAGCTTCTTTATGGAGATACCTACACCGTTCTACTCTCCCAAAAAAAATGGACTAAAATCCGTATTGATGCTGACAACTATGAAGGTTGGATTTCCAACAATCAGCATTTTGAAATTCAAAAGCCTCAGTGGGAGGAACTCTCCAAGCAAAATCCAACTTATGCGACCGATCTAATCAGTTATTGTCATCAGGAGAACGGTCTTCTTTTCCCAATTCCTTTGGGTAGTAATTTAACGGTTCAACGATTGCTCTCGCATCAGCACGAGGGGAATCGTTGCTCCGAGAAACAAAATCGGGAAGCAATACTGAAAACAGCCTATCTTTATTTAAACGCCCCTTATTTATGGGGTGGGAAATCCCCTTTTGGAATTGATTGCTCGGGCTTTAGCCAAATGGTATATCGCATTAATGGGTATTCCCTTTTTAGAGATGCCTCTCAACAGGCAGAACAAGGACAAACCCTTAGTTTTATTGAAGAAAGTCAGGCGGGAGATTTGGCCTTTTTTGACGATGCTGAAGGAAACATCATTCATGTGGGAATCTTACTCCCAAACCACAAAATAATCCATGCGCACGGAAAAGTACGCATCGATGGTATTGATCAAACAGGAATTTACAACAAAGAACTGCAGTGCCATTCGCACAAACTGCGAATGATTAAGTCCATTGTATAATACCCTTTTCAAATTTGAAACAATAAAAAAACCCCCTGATTCAGGGGGGCTTTTGATTTCAATCGCTGGTTAGCCTAGTTTTCCAACAAAGCTTTCATTTCCATATAACCTTGGTTTTCACCCAAAGTACCATAGATATTCATTAATGTTTTAATTGCTTCTTCGTTATTACTTACAGCAATAAGACCTTTTAATATTGGGACACATTCCTTGTAGAGAGCCTCTCTTTCATTTTTAAGAACATCATATCGAGCATTATCAGCACGAGAGGTTCCTAGGCTGTTCATTTCTTCCACAACAGCGGCTTCTCCTTCCAAAATCAACGCAACGAGATTTAAATACGCAGCTTCAAAATTAGGGTCTAAAGCAATCGCCTTTTCATAAAAACCTCGTGCCGCGTCTCTGTCACCGAGGTCATTATTCACAACCCCTAAATTGAAATACAAATTGGCGTTGTCTGGGTCTTTTTCAATGGCTTGATTGATCAACTCTTTGAATTTTTCCTTTTCGTCCAACTCAATATATAAATTGGCCTCAGTCAAAATCAAGTTTAAATCCTCTGGATTGGATTTGCGAGCTTCTTGTACTGCAGCAATTGCTTTCTCACTTTCACCCTTTTGCGCATAAATCAAAGCAATATTCTTAACAATCTCTGGGTATTTCGATTCTGATTCAACTTCCTTAGGATTGATATAATCTTTCGATTTTTTATAAATCCCATATTCCATTTCAGATACTTCAATCTCCTTGTTGGTAGCTACTTCTGTAACAAAATATGTCGTGGTTATACCAGTGTATTGAATCTCTTTAAGGATAAAGTACAGTTCCAAAGCGCGATCGTAAGCTTTGGCATTCACACTGTTAGACGCGGCAAAGTATAGATAATCTTTTCCGTTTTCAGGATCAATCTGATAGGCCATATATAGTTTTTCGGCAGAGGCAACATAATCTCCACCTTCGTTATCCTCAATAGCAGAGGTTACAACGTCAGAAAGAAGTTGCTGTAATTGCTTGGCAACATCACTCTTCAAGCGGCTATTTTCTTTGAGCCCTGTGTAAATGTCCATAGCCGTTTTAAATTCTTTGTTTTGCTGGGCGATTTTCCCTTTTAAAAAGGTATAGCCTCCCATCACTTTTTCATCGGCGGCGTCAAAAAGAGCAGCATTGGAGGAAAGCATTGTACTGGCTCCTTCAATATCACCTGAGGCAAATAATTTTTCGGCTTTTTTTAATTCTTTCTTTTGGGCAAATCCAAAGCTGGCAATCATGCCCAAAAGAACTACAATCGTTTTTTTCATTAGTTTCTGAATTTTGTTTTTAGCATTTACTTTTATTCAATAACAGTGCCATCATTAACATCCATGTCATTTATATCTTCTACGGATTCGTCATCAGGCATCACTTTGGCTACAGCCGCAATGGAGTCATTGTCTTTTAAATTAATTAGGCGAACCCCTTGGGTGGCCCGTCCCATTACTCGGAGATTTGCCACTGACATACGAATGGCTATTCCCGATTTATTGATAATCATTAAGTCGTCTTCATCGGAAACATTCTTGATCGCAACCAATTCTCCAGTCTTCTCAGTGATGGAAATAGTCTTAACGCCTTTTCCTCCTCGATTTGTAATACGGTAGTCCTCCAAATCTGATCTTTTTCCATATCCATTTTCGGAAACCACAAGGATATTGCTATCCATATCATTTACAGACACCATGCCCACCAACTCGTCGTTTGGCCCGGCTAGGGTAATCCCACGAACACCGGAAGCACCTCTCCCCATCGGACGGGTTTTGCTTTCCTCAAAACGAATCGCTTTTCCAGACTTTCCAGCCAATAGAATTTGACTGTTTCCATTGGTCAGTTTGGCTTCTAGCAGTTCATCACCCTCCTTGATGGTAATGGCATTAATCCCATTGGCACGAGGACGCGAGTATTGTTCCAGTGCTGTTTTCTTAACCTGCCCTTTTTTGGTGGCCATAATTACATAATGGGTATTGATGTACTCTTCATCTTTTAAGTCTTGTGTACAAATGAAGGCTTTGACCTTGTCGTCTTGTTCAATATTAATTAGGTTTTGAATCGCGCGTCCCTTTGCAATTCTAGAGCCTTCTGGAATTTCATAGACTCGCATCCAAAAGCATTTTCCCTTTTGAGTAAAGAACAACATGTATTGGTGGTTAGTACCCACAAAAATGTGCTCTAGAAAATCTTCATTTCGAGTTGTGGAAGCTTTTTGACCCACCCCTCCCCTGTTTTGAGTTTTGTATTCACTCAAAGAAGTTCGCTTGATATATCCCGCATGAGAAATGGTGATCACCACTTTTTCATCTGGAATCATGTCCTCAATACGGAAGTTACCTCCCGCATATTCGATCATTGATCTTCTTTCGTCACCATATTTTTCTCTCACTTCA
>CALITN010000175.1 GCA_938041595.1 uncultured Flavobacteriaceae bacterium
TTTCACCCCAATCATTAAGGTCTTGATACTTCCTAAGGATGGGTTTCCCTTCACTGAGAATTTATATTTCTTGACTCCAGGTAGACTGGAAATGGGTGTCCGTGCATTGATCGGATTCAGGTTTTCATCAAAATAAACGGCCTTTCCTAAGGCTGACTGTTGAAGGGTTTTGGCCTTGAGCTGGGAGAGTTGTTCAAGGGTTACCTCAATGGAGTTGCTATCCGGCTGCCAGACTTCTTCTGGTGAAAGTTGATTGGTATTATTTTCTTCATAGGCTGTTGGTTTAAGAGGGACTTCAATTTGGTAATAATTGTCTTGATAGTCGGTTCCTAGACGGATAAAAGCCACCATTCGCCGGTCAAAATCTTGCGCATTGCCTTCCCCTGGAAGCTTGGTTTGCCCTGGAATGGATTCGGCATGCAAATACATATGGAGTTTTTTGTATTGCCGCATATCAACATTCACCGATTTAAAAATGGCCCGTGTGTCTTGTGGCTGTAAATCGCACACGCGAAAGGCTAATGACTGTTCGTTTTGTCGAACAATAGTATTGTTGGTATTCACTTGTTCACGCACAATATCTGGCGGCAAAACGTAATTGATCGGAATCCGATTTTCGTTTTCTAAGATATTCACGGTACTGATGTCGACCGTTGTGTTGGGATTGCGGCTCACTTCTGGGTTGAGTTGTTGTAGGTAGCGTCTCCAATCGCCACGAACCAGTTCCAAAGTTCCAAAACGAAATACCACCGGCTGATCAAAACCATTCAATAGCATTCGCATAAAACGAATGGATCGCAAGTCTTCAATGGAGTTAATCGCTTCAAAATACTGCTGAAAAGAAGTTCCTTGATAATAGGCTTTTTGTACGGGTACTTTAAACTGAATCCATCGGGTGGTGATTTGATCGCCATTGGGTACCTCTACTTTTACATTCTCTCGGACATCTGTCACAAAAGGGTGATTCCCAACCGTCATATCGCGTGTAATCGGGACGCGGTATTCAAAATAGCTGTCAATGGTATTCATACTCTGGTCCCGATTGATGTCTTCCGTATCGGGCTCTGTATTACTGCCCCGGTCGGTATTGGAAAATTCAATTGGAGAATTTCCATCGGTACCATTGTAGTTTTTATAACGATCTAAAATTCCTCCTGAAGCAGAGACAAAGTATTCGTAGTTGTCCCCCGCAGGATCTTCCGAAGGACCGTTGGTATAGATCGCCGCTTCTTCGGCATCGGTAAGGCCATCCAAGCCCACATCTTGCAGGGGTCGGTCTTGCGCAACTGTATTAAAAGCGTATAATAGAGATTGTGTTGCTGGCACGACTCCCCATTCGGTATTAAAAACCAATGCACTTTCATCGGTTGCTGGCAACCCATTTTCATATTGCTTACGTCCATCTTTCAAAATATCTTCAGAAATGTTTCCTAGATGGAAAGTTAACTCGCCCAATTCGTTGTCTTTTCCTTCCAATTCACTAAAAGTATCTAACAGCCAAAACTCGATAAACTCCACATTGGACTGTTCAAAATTTGTTGCCGCTATGGAACGTGTAATTCCGGCCCAGTTCTGATTTGGGGTCTGCGAAAAGGCGGCTTCAGTACTGTTATTATAGGGTCCTTTTTCGTTGGGATAATAGGCCAAATCCAAGGTATTCTGGATGGTGGTTGTTCCTTGAACCAAATCTTGCTCTGGGAATATTTCTTTTATAAAAATACGACGCGTGGTGTTGAGCGATACGTCATCATTGTTGATTCCTGCGGGTCTTCCTGGACGGAAAAATACGGGATCAAGTGTATACCAGGCCAACTTCGCACGACCTTCCCCAGAAGCCAGGCCTGTGGTTGCTTCCGAACCTTTATAGTTTTTGGCTGGAACACTCGATAATTTCCAAGCGGTGAATCCTTTAACATCTATTGTTGTTTGGGCTCCCTCAAAGTCGTCAATATAGACCGTGGCTTCCCCTTGAAGTTGCGTGTTTCGGGGATTGCCCGCTCGCAATGAAGCAATTTCACCTCGGAAAGACAATCGTGAAGGAGCCTTGGAAGTGCCTCCTGGCAACTTATTTGCTAAGCGTGTTAAAAATGGTAGTTCCGTAGAAAAATTGGTGTTAAAACCCAACATGGTATTGTTTACCGGCTCGGTTCCGTAGTTGGCCTTTTGTGTCAAAGGGTTTTCACTCAAATTTAGAAGGGTTGCCCCTAACACCACATTTTCATTAAGTTCGTGTTGAACATTTACTCCTGAAAAGCGTTTGTTTTGCTGATTGAAAAACGAATTGTTTTCCACAGATATTTCCACAGGAACATTAGAAGATTTTAAGCCCTCATCGATGATGATAACCCTACCAATATCATAATTTACAGTATAGTCAACACCTTCTTGCAACAAACGACCACCGGCAGTCACACGGACAGATCCTCGCGGCACATTGAAAGCTCCTATAGGAATCCCCTCTCCCCCTTCGGACTTGTAGCGCCCTTTGAGTTCAAATTTATTTTTCTCCGTGGCTTCTAAAGCGGCTGCCTTGGTTTGGGCATACATTTCCCGAAAAACGTATTTTTTTTGGTTGGCGTTGTAGCTTTCGGGGGTGTCGTAATCTTCAGACCCTTTTTTCGATTGTAGCAAATCAAACAAAAACGAGCCAAAAGGCTCTACCGTAGGAAAAATAATGCGTCCGTATTGAGGATCAATGGTAATCCCCGGAACAAAATCAAAAAAGCCATCTCCCTGCGGTAAGGGGTCTTGGTAATTATTCAGTCGATCCAATTGGAAAGTGTTCAGCAAGATTTGTTCTTCCAAACTTTCGGGCCATTTTGCGGAATCGACAGCTGTCATGTAGTTAATCGGGGAAGGATCTGTATAGAGAATGGAAAGACGAAATTCGTCTTCGGCCAATTGATAGGCACCTGTGTTGTAGATGTTTTTCATCATCAAATCCCAAACCGGTTGCTGCACGTTGGTCAGATTACTCTTGAGCATTTTAACAATGAGATTGTTGTTTTGAACCAGTTGTCGCCCTTGTTGGGAATTGTTTAGTACTTCGGTTCCAGGAACATCCCCATTAGCAAACTCACCCACTTGATACACTTGTCCAGCATAGGTGTATTGAAAAGCAACAGCTAGTACCTCGTCGTTACTCAAGCGTTGATTCAGCGAGATATACCCTAGTTGGGGATGGTATTCGAATTCGTTGGGTTGTAGTTTTCGGGCACTTTCCAACAGCGCATAATCAAACCCTTCTTGCACTTGGGTGCTAAGGTTACCAAAGCCCGCTTGGGTGGTGGCAATATCTCGAATCGATTCGTTTAGCAAGCCTGTATTCGATTCGATCCGATTAGGATCCAGAAGGTTGGTGGCATTATCCGGAAGTCCATTCACTGCATGTGCGGTGAAAAAACCATTCATTTTTTCATCTAGGGTTGTATTCTTAGGATCTGATTCCCCCAGGTCTTGCAATGCCACTATGTTTCGGATATTCTGGGTCTGAGCGCTGCGGTTGGTAACCCATACCTCAATCCGTGTGATCTGCACAGGAGAATTGATATAGGGATAAGTACTCAGTGCTGTGTCGTAGTGATCTCGGAAATACTGAGAGAGAAAATAATGCCGGTCTTCTTCATAATCCAAGGCAAATACACTAAAACTGCTCAAGCGGCCGCCGCCTTGTGCTGTGATGTTTTGTGACTGGGAACGTTGTTCCGAAAAAACCGTGGTAATATTGGTTTTTCCAAATTTTAAGTCGGTACGTACTCCAAACAAACTTTGAGCCCCTTGAATCAGGCTGTTATTGATTGGCATACTAATATTCCCCAGATCGATGTTTTGGATGATTCCATCCTCCGTTACTTTTCCATTTAGATAGTCAGTCACTTTGCTTCCCAATTGGGAAGGGTCCTGTGCATAAGACTGAACTTTATTCTGAAAATTTTCAATAGATTGGCGCGTACGTTCGAATTCCGCCTTAGCATCTAAAGCCTTGGACTTTAAATCGTTTATAGTACTTTGCGCTTGATTGTATTTTTCTTTGAGTTGTTCTGCTTTTTGAAGAATTCCTCCTTTTTGAGCCACGCCAACGGCTTCAGTCAATTGGGGTGGGTTGAATTGAATTTTGACTAAATTTTGAAAATCAAAAGTGGACTCGGTATCATAATTGGCTGTGATTTGCAAACGCTCCCCAATATTTCCAATCAAGCTGAGGCTGATTCGTTGGTCA
>CALITN010000176.1 GCA_938041595.1 uncultured Flavobacteriaceae bacterium
CAGCGGTTCCGTAGTCATAGGCCCATCCAGCTCCGGCAGTGAACGTATGATAGCGGAGCATATCCAAAACCCCCACAGCAGGGAGCGCTACCTTGAACAATTCAGGGCGCTGGGTCATGCAGGCACCCACCAAAAGGCCCCCATTGGAGCCCCCTCGAATGGCTAAAAGTTCGGGTCTAGTTACGTTCTCTTGGATCAGGTATTCGGCTGCGGCAATAAAATCATCAAAAACATTTTGCTTTTGTGTTTTGGTTCCTGCTTTGTGCCATTTTTTTCCATATTCACCCCCACCGCGTATATTGGGAACAGCATAAACACCCCCTTGCTCCATCCATACGGCATTGGTAATACTAAAGCGAGGAGTCTGACTGATATTAAATCCACCATAACCATAAAGTATCGTAGGGTTTTCTCCGGTATATTCGATTCCTTTTTTATGGGTAATAATCATCGGAACTTGAGTACCGTCTTTCGATTCGTAGAAAACTTGTTTGGAAATATAAGCCTCACTGTCAAAATCAATTCCTGGATTCCAATACGATTGGGAGGTCATGCTCTTGGGATCATAGGCATAAATGCTTCCTGGAGTATGATAATTGGAAAAGGAATAATAAAGCGTGTCTTGATCCTTTTTTCCGCCAAAACCACCCGCGGTTCCGAGCCCAGGCAGGGGAATTTCCCCCATCAAAGTTCCGGCATAGTCGTATTGATATACTTTGGAAATGGCATCAATCATATATCTAGCAAACAGATAACCACTTCCTGAACGAACACTTAGAACGGATTCTTTTTCTGGAATTACGTCTTCCCAATAGGCTTGCTGGGGTTTGTTTTTTCGGGCTCGAACCAAGCGTTTGTTGGGCGCGTTATAATTGGTCACAAAATAAAAATAACGATCATCACTGTCCAGTAGGTAGGTATCACTATCGTAATTATCTACAATAGGGATAAGAGAAGTGCTTTTTCGTTTTAGGTTTTTAAGAAACAGTTTGTTTCCAGAAGTCGATTCCGATGCGTAAATAAAAAGGTAGGCCCCGTCTTCGGTGACATCAGCTCCAACATAACGATTTTTTTCTGCCAAGGTTCCACCAAAAACAAGTTGGTCCTCCGCTTGTGAACTATCCCTTTTGTGAAAGTAGAGCTTGTGTTGGTCTGTTTTGTCTGAAAGCACACTCCTTTCGGGTTTGTCATAACTAGAATAATAGAATCCCTCATTGAGTTTCCATTGGATTCCACTGAACTTGATGTTTTTCAAGGTGTCTTCTAGAATTTTTTTAGAACCTGCATCCATAACAATGACTTTTCGCCAGTCGCTTCCTCCTTCTGAGATGGCATAGGCAAGTGTTTTTCCATCCTCGGAAAAACTGAGTCCAGCCAAAGAGGTGGTGCCATCCTCAGAAAAGGTATTGGGGTTTAGAAACGCTTCCTCTTGACCCGCCGTATTTTGTCGGTAGAGTACATACTGATTTTGAAGCCCTGAGTTTCGATAATAATAGGTAAAATCTCCCTCTAGAAAAGGAGCTGTTTGTTTGGCATAGTCCCAAATAGAGGTCAAGCGCTCGGCCAGTTTTGAGCGATATGGAATCTGATCTAAATAGGAGAAAGTAGTTTCATTTTGAGCCCTCACCCAAGTGGCGGTTTCTTCGCTCAAATCATCTTCTAACCAACGATAATTATCGGTTACCGATGTTCCAAAATACGTATCGACTACTGGTTTTTTGGTTGTTTGTGGGTACTGGACTGTGCCGGTGTTTTGGCAGCTGAATAGAAAAGCCACACAGCATGCCGTAAGGAGAAGTCTCATAAGATCTGAATTTTGATATCTAAAGGTATCAAAACTCCGTAAAATACTACACTAACTTATGGGCCACAAGATGTTCTGCGATTTGAATCGCATTTGTGGCAGCTCCTTTGCGGAGGTTATCTGATACAATCCAAAGATTGACAGTATTGGGCTGGGAACGGTCTCGGCGGATACGCCCCACAAAAACATCATCTTTACCTTGAGCATAAAGCGGCATGGGATAGGTATTTGTCTCGGGATTGTCCTGAACGACCACCCCGTCACTTTCATGAAGGAGCTTGCGAAGGGCACCCAATTCATAGTCCTTTAGGAATTCAGCATTTACAGACTCACTATGCCCTCCAACCACAGGGATTCGAATAGCTGTAGCGGTAATCTGAATAGTGGAATCTCCCAAAATCTTTTGGGTTTCGTTGATCAGTTTTATTTCTTCTTTGGTGTAGCCATCCTCCACAAAAACATCACAATGAGGCAGCGCATTTCGATGTATTGGATAAGGATAGGCCATATCACCATCCACGCCTTGGTATTCATTTTCCAGTTGCTGAACGGCAGCCACTCCCGTACCTGTGATCGACTGGTATGTTGAAATAACCAAGCGCTTTATTCCATAGTGCTGATGCAATGGAGCAAGGGCTACTACCATCTGAATGGTTGAGCAATTGGGATTGGCAATGATTTTGTCTGTAGCGGTAAGTTCACTAGCATTGATTTCCGGAACAATCAACTTTTTGGATGGATCCATTCGCCAAGCGGAAGAGTTGTCAATCACGGTTGTACCTGCTTGGGCAAACTTAGGAGCCCATACTTTTGAGGTTTCTCCTCCTGCCGAAAACAAGGCAATATTGGGTGCCAAGGCAATGGCTTCTTCCATTCCAACAACGGTGTGCTCCTTTCCTTGAAAGCTAATTTTTTTTCCTACAGATCGGGCGGAGGCAACAGGGATCAAAGTCTCAATGGGTAATTGGCGTTCTTCCAATACTTGAAGCATCACCTGACCAACCATTCCTGTTACTCCAACAACAGCTACTTTCATTGTAATTTAATTTGTGGGCAAAAGTAAGTCGAAATTTTCGCTTTAAGCGCATTTCTTGCAATCCTTGCTTTTTTTCACAAATCGTTGTAAAAACAACAATTCGTGATAAAACTAACGATGTATGTGCCTAGGAATACGATTGCTGAGTCCTGTTAAGAGTTCGTAGGGGATTGTATTAGCTGCTTGGGCCCATTGACTTAGACTGTGTTCCGCATCGAAGAAAACCACGGAATCGCCTGGCTGACAATCAATATGAGTCACATCAACCATTAGCATATCCATACAAACATTTCCTACTATGGGTGCTTGCTGACCGTGAATCCGGACGGCTCCTTTGCCGTGGCCAAAATGCCGTCCAATGCCATCGGCATGTCCAATAGGCAGGCAAGCTATTTGTCCTTTATTGGGAGCCTGCCAGCCTTGATTATAGCCAACAGAATCTCCTTTTTTTAGCGAATGTATTTGGGTGATGGTTGCACGCAACTGTGCAACGGGTTTCAATTGACAATCCCATTCGGGTTGATTGGCATAACCATACAAACCAATACCGACTCGAACAGCATCCATTTGCCATTCAGGATAGTTAAAAACGCCAGAGGTATTGAGCAAGTGAAACCAAACTTTAGGGTAGGCAGCGGCCAAGGGTGCTTTGATTTTTTCAAATTGTTCCCATTGCAAGTGGGTTGGCGTGTGCGGCTTTGACTCTTCAGAAGCAGCCAAATGGGAATAGATGCTGACAATCTCAAGGGCATTGTTTTGTCCGTCTTTGAGAAGCCAGTACACTTCTTCAGGCGCAAATCCTATTCGGTTTAAGCCCGTGTTGAATTTGATATGAACAGGATAGTTTGGAATACGGTTTTGCCGTACAATTTCTGAAAACAGAGTCCAAACAGAAGGACTGTAGAGGACCGGTTCAAGACAATGATGCAAAAGGGAGGAAAAGTTTTCGGGTTGCGGGTAAAACACCATGATTCGACAACGAATTCCGGCAGCTCGAAGCTCAATTCCTTCTGACACATAGGCCACAGCAAGATAAGTGACTCCTTCGTCCACGAGTTTTTGGGCAATAGGGACCACCCCCTGTCCGTAGGCATTTGCCTTGACGACCCCAATGATTCGAGTATCGTGTTTGAGTTTTGCACGAATCACGCTAAGGTTATGCGCAAGATGGGGCAGATGTAAATCAAGGGCTGTCAAAACTTAAGCGTTTTTGTTCTTTTTGGGAGGACGTGTGTCCTTTTTATCCGATTGTATGGCTTTAAAAAAGGCCGCACGACTGAGGGGTTCATAGGCTTCTTTTTCTCCCAAAAGAACCAAATTGTCTTCTGGGGCTTTCCGGTAGCTGTATTGTGCAAGATTTCCTGTTCGAGTACAGACCGCGTGAACTTTTGTGACGTATTCAGCTGTTGCCATCAAAGCAGGCATAGGTCCAAAAGGGTTGCCTTTATAGTCCAT
>CALITN010000177.1 GCA_938041595.1 uncultured Flavobacteriaceae bacterium
TGGTGAATCGTTTTTTATTTTTAGTTGTCTTTTATTCCTTTTATGGGTTTTCTCAAGGGGGTTTTGAGGGCGCAATTTCAAAAAAGGAGGGGGCTTCAAGAGAAGATTTCTTGGAAAAATTTTCCGATTCCTTAGGTAATGAAACAACGCTGCCAGGTGTGGTTTTTCATGGAAATGAAGAGGGTTCTGTTTTCACTATTGTAGCAGGAGTTCATGGCTTTGAATACCCTCCAATTGTTGCGGCACAAGAACTGTTACGAGAGATCGATCCAAAGCAATTGAGGGGGACACTCATTTTTATTCCAATTGCCAATAAAGGATCATTTTACTCGCGAACCCCTTTTCTTAATGCTTTAGACAAAAAAAATCTCAATGGGGTATTCCCAGGGAACAAAAAGGGGACGGTGACGGAGAAAATAGCTCATTTTATAAGCACAAAAATCACCCCTTTAAGTGACATTTTTATGGATATGCACGGGGGAGACGCTTCAGAAGACCTACTCCCTTTTGTGTGTTATTACAACAATAAGAAATACCCTGAACAGACCCAAAAAGCAAGAGCCTTATCTGAAAGGAGCGGATTTCAACATATTGTTTCGTATGATTATAACTTAAAAGAGGGTCAGCCTTCTAAATACGCCTTTAAAGAAGCCTGTCAGCAAGGGAAAGTAGCCCTGAGCTTTGAAAGTGGCAAGCTAGGGAATGTACAAGAAGAATCAGTCCGTCAAAACAAAAAGGGTATCTATCGAATCCTTAACGAATTGGGGATGTACAAAACCACCTTTCAAAAGGGGCTGCCCCAGCGCAAACAATTCAACAAACAGCAATACATTAAGTCCTCTGTTCAAGGGATTTTTTATAGTGACTACAAAGCGGGCGACAGGGTTCTAGAAGGCGAGATTGTGGGTCTTATCAAAGATGAGTTTGGCCGCATACTAAAGACTATCAAAACGACTGCCTCAGGAACTATTTTATATAAAGTGGGGACCCCTCCTGTAAATGTTGGGGAAACATTGATGTGCATCGGCTATTTTGACTAGCAGCGCCGCATTGCAACTCGGCACAGAGCCTCGTCTAGAACGGCAATTCGATTAAGAATCAACTCAAGATCCAATTGCTCTAACAGAGCGTTATGATGCTTCTTTGTATATTGAGCTAGTTAACTGTAAACCAATTGAAATGAATATTAAAACAATTTTTAAAATCAACATGGCACTGATCTTTCTTCAGGGCCTCCCGTTGTTTATCTCTCTATTTTCCCCAGAGTTCAAAATGATGATTATTTCAGATGCTTTTGGAAAAAATCCTTCCGCAGACGCCATTGTGATGTTTGATCAATTTGCCCTAGTTGTAGGTTTGGTGGTTCTCGGAATAATTACATTGATTTATGGAGCTTTATCCTTTAACGATGTTGCAGTCCTTAGAAGGATCTCGCTCTTGTTGTTTGCCCTAGCTGGATTTTTTGCCCTTCCTGATTTGATTAGTGTTTTGGAGGGATCACCAACGGCTCCGCTTCCTGTTATTTTGATGGGCTTGATTAGCATGGGACTATTTTATTATGGGGCCAAAAAAGGGACTGTTTAGGCAGAATACACCATTGTACAAATGTTAGCCCCAATAAAAAAACCCTCCGCTAAAGGAGGGTTTTCTTTTTTTATTCAGCCAAGAATTATTTAAGGTCCGGCATCATAGACTCAACAAGTTCAAGAGTTTGGACTTGTTGACCGACAATCATTTCAATAGACTCATCAAAGGCATCTCGATCATAATCCCAAGCATTTGCTCCGAAACGTTTGTTGTATTCTTGTTCCCATGTATTGTCAAATTCTTTGACGGTTCTTGCATAGGAATCAAATCCAATAAAAGTGGTAGTCATATTGTAGTTACCTCCTGAGACCAGAGAAACAATAATTCTTCTGTGCTCCGGAATGCGTTCTCCATAGATTTTACCGATTCGTTCAAGCCATCTTCTAAAATCATTCCATTTGGTTGGTTTTACGATATAATCCGTTTGCTGTACATATTTGGAAGGGGCCTGATTGGCATCCGAATTCATATCACCCCATTTCATACGCGCCCATCTTTTGGCGCCCCCAACGGAAGTTGCGTATTTCCCCACATTGTCTTGCCAATAGGTGAGTTCTTTAGATCGGTCAATATCGTAGCTTTTGGAGGATTGCCAAGGCATCACTCTTAAATATTGACCAGTATTGGGTCCCGTTACGATTTTAAAAGTCAAAATGGCGTTGTCTCTTGAGGAGTTAAACAGTTTCGTTTTTTTGGCAGCTGCCTTTTCAAACTGATCGACCATACCCTCTTTGGGCTGGTAAACCCAAGTATTCCAGTATTCTGTGTTTTGGAATAGTTGCTGAGAATAGGTGTTCAGGCTTACTAAAAAGACAAAAAATAACAATAGCTTTTTCATTATAATTGGTTTATAGTTAAGCTTAAAGATACTAAAAACGGTTAGGATAGAATTTTTACAACCAAATAAAAGGAGTGTATACCTGAGGGAATTCTTTATACGCCCCACATTTAAAAAGCATCTTTTTGTTTGGAAGATGTTCCTCCCCGATTCGTAATCTAATCTTGACTTTTATTTATACATTAGTAGGAACCATAAACCATTTTGTATGAAAAACGTAGTAACTACTAAAACTATTTATGTCCTTTCCGCAGCCTTCTTTATTTGGGGAATCTTTGGCTTGCTGGACATTAAAAATGAAGTGTATAGCGGCTTCAATCAAAACAATTTTGAAATTGTTTCCATCGAAGAAGACAGTCCTGCCGCACGGGCAGGCTTGCAAGTAGGAGATATTCTTTTGTCTTCCGATGGCATTGCCATGGAAAATTACAAAGAGCGTGACAAGCGCCCACGCGAAAAAGTTGGACAAGAACGCACCTATGTGGTAAAGCGTGACGGGGTTGAACAAACCATTGTCTTGACTTATGCGGGCCTACCTCAAAAAAATAAAACGAATCGTTATATCAGTTTCGTAATAGGGTTGTTGTTTATTCTCTTACCTTCTGTACTTACAGCTAACAATCCTAGCGAACTCAAAGTGCCCTTAGGGCTTTCTATGACGACCTTTGGCTTTCTATTTCTCAACGGCCCATATTTCACCAATGATGCCTTGCGTGACTTTGTCGAGATCTTAGGGATTGCGATCATTACATTTGCATTGACCTATCTTGCAGATTATCTCTTAAAGTATACTCCGGAAAGTAAGATAACCACTAAAAAAGGCTATGGACTTATGTTTGCTCCGATGCTGCTCATCGTTGCCATTGTCCTCGTATTGACAGTAATTAAACCCGATTACTCAGCTTCGTTAAACGGCTTTATTCAGGGAATCTTTACTCTTTTTTTCCTTGGCTATTTGGCGACATCCATCATTACGTTGATTCGAAAATTCGTTAGAACCGAACCCGCACTTCGAAAATCACACGGATTGGATCTGATGCTATTAGGAGTTTGTTTTTCCTTACTCCCTCTGTTTATTTTGTTTACGATTAACACGATCAACCCCGGAGCTGAGGTGCCAGGAGAAGATTATATCTTTTTTGGTTTTGCCTTGATTCCGATCACCTTTTCCGTTGCTCTTAATCGCTACGTCAAAGCGACATAAACAACCCTAACCACCGATCAAGGAACTCTGCTGGATCTTCTTTATGAAAACCCCAGGAGGGTTTTTTGTTTAATTCCTCCTAGGCTCGATTCTAAACGAAGACACAGAAGGAGAAACCGTCCTAACCGTAAGGATATTTTTATCTTTAGAATGATTAATTCGCTAAAACAATCCCATGAAATTATCCTATTGGGAAATAAAATCTTGGTTGACAAATATTGATTTTGCGGTCATTGGCAGTGGAATTGTTGGGCTAAGTTGTGCGATTCGTCTTAGAGAATGGCACCCCAAAGCCAAAATTGTGATTTTTGAACGAGGGCAATTGCCTCAGGGGGCAAGTACTAAAAATGCAGGATTTGCATGTTTTGGCAGTATGTCGGAAATACTGGATGATTTGGATTGTCATGAGGAAGAAGAGGTCGTAGACTTGATCGGACAAAGAATCCAAGGACTGAAGGAATTACGCGCTCTGTTGGGGGATAGGGCAATCGGATTTCATCAACTAGGAGGCTACGAAATGTTCCTCGAGAAGGAAGCCAAAACCCATGCACGATGCGTTGAACAAATGCCTTATATCAATGCCCTGATATCAGAACTAGTCCATGGTGACACCTTTCAACTCAGAAAGAATTCTTTTGGCTATAAGGGCATCAATGAATCCCTAATTTTCAATCAGTACGAAGGGCAAATTGACACGGGAAAAATGATGCAGTCTTTATTACAAAAAGCCTATAAAAAGGATATTTTGATCCTGAATTCGGCATCGCTAGAATCGTTTGAAAAAATTAATGGAAGGGTACAGCTTCAGTTCGATTCCTTTCAGACAAGCTGCTCTAAATTATTGATCGCGACCAATGGCTTTTCATCGGCATTGGTAAACGAAGATGTATCTCCCAATAGAGCTCAAGT
>CALITN010000178.1 GCA_938041595.1 uncultured Flavobacteriaceae bacterium
CCCCCAGCTTCAAAGCCTTCAGCTACAATGGCATCGACTCCTGCAGCTACTGCTTTTTCGGCAAATTTGACCGAACTCACCACATGAACTACCACGCATCCTTTCTCCTTTAAAAAAGAAGTCCATAAACCGGGATTCCCAGCAGATGTAAATACAATAGGAACGGCCTCTTCAATCAATAATTCCAACAGCAATTCCATCTCTGGATACAATAACGGTAGATTCACTGCAAAGGGTTTTGGAGTGGCGGCTTTAAGTTTTTGAATATGACTTCGGAGTGTATCTGGATGCATGGAGCCAGCACCAATGATTCCAAGGCCTCCAACTTCACTAACCGCTGCCGCCAAACGCCAACCACTCGCCCACACCATACCCGCCTGAATCAGAGGATACTGTATTCCAAAAAGCTGGCAAATACGATTCTTTTTCATCGGTTTATATTTTTAGGGTAAACTCAAGCAATCACACCTGAACCGACAAGCTCTCCATCACGATACCAAGCAGCAAATTGCCCAGGTGTGATGGCTGATTGAGGCTCATCAAAAACAATATACATTCCATCCAAAGTAAGGTGTAATATTGCTTTTTGCAAGGGCTGTCGATACCGAATTCGAACTTCGTATTCAGCAGAAGCGCCAACTTCTAACTGTAAGACAGGATTGACCCAGTGGACTTCCGTATTTTCAATATGCAACGCTTGCTGAAACAACCCGGGATGATCTTTTCCTTGCCCAACAAAAAGAATATTGGCCACTGTGTCAACAGCCAACACAAAAAGAGGATCCGGTGTGCCTCCTACCGCTAATCCTTTGCGCTGGCCAATAGTAAAATAATGCGCCCCTTGATGCTGTCCAACCGCTACCCCATTATCGGCCTTGTAATTTCTTCTTTTGGATAGAAAAACCCAACGAGATTCTTCGGAATCAAAGTCAGTAGGAATCTCTTTATAGGAAGAAAGACCTTCTGGTATTTCTATAATGGGTCCTGTTTTGGGTTGTAATTGCTGTTGTAAAAAATCTGGCAAACTGACCTTTCCAATAAAACAAAGGCCTTGAGAATCTTTTTTTTCTGCCGTGATTAATCCCTGCAACTTAGCGATACTTCGGACTTCGGACTTCTGCAAATGGCCAATGGGAAAGAGAGTTTTAGCTAACTGCTTTTGATTTAATTGACACAAGAAATAGGATTGGTCCTTGTTCACATCAGCGCCGCTTTGCAAATGATAACGAACCCATTCCCCGTCTGTTACTGTGCTTGTTTTTTGGCAATAATGTCCGGTTGCAACGTAATCAGCTCCCAAAGAAAGAGCAATATTTAAAAAAACATCAAATTTGATTTCACGGTTGCATAGCACATCGGGATTGGGGGTGCGCCCAAGTTCGTATTCGGCAAACATATAATCGACAATTCGCTCTTTGTATTGTTTGCTTAGATCAATCGTTTGAAACGGAATTCCCAACTTTTGAGCGACCAACATGGCATCGTTGCTGTCTTCCAACCAAGGACAATCCGCCGAAAGAGTTACCGATTCATCGTGCCAGTTTTTCATAAACAAGCCTATCACTTCATAGCCCTGCTCCTTTAGCAAATAGGCAGCTACAGAAGAATCAACCCCTCCGGACAAACCGACAATAACACGTTTCCCTTTCACGGCACAAAAATACGGAAGAAAAAAAGGACTGTCCTTTACTTTATGTCAAATGTTTCCTTCAATAGACCTAAACCAATACCTATTACGCCAGCATAATATCCTCCCCCTGACAAATCCAACTTGGCATTTTTGACTTTCAAAAAATTAATTTCAGCCGCGGAAAGAAAGCCTAATCGAGCGACCTGTCTCCACATATTTCTTTCTAAATCGAAAGAAAACACTCAATAAAGTGAGGGTATTCTATGAGATTTTACTTCTTTCTTTTGGCGCGCTGCTGTTTTTCCGCTTCTTCCATGGCCTTTTGCAAACGCGAAGAGAATCCCCCTGATTTCTTAGGTTTTTTCTTGTTTTCCTCTATCTCTGCATGGATTTTATCGTTGTTTACGATAAAGTTTTTGATGACTAACATCAATACAATGGTGATCAAGTTGGAAATAAAGTAGTACAAACTCAAACCACTGGCATAGTTGTTAAAGAAAAACAACATCATCAAGGGCATCAAATACATGATAACCTTCATGTTGGGCATGCCGGGTTGTTGCGGCATAGCTTGCTGCCCTGTCGTCATTTGAGTGTAAAAGAATATCGCTATCGACGCCAAGATTGGAAACAAACTTACATGATCCCCATAGAAAGGGATGTTAAAGGACAAATCCAAAACGGAGTCATAGGAAGACAAATCATCAGCCCACAAAAAAGATTTCTGACGAAGCGTAAATGCTACTGGAAAAAAAGTAAATAAAGCAAAGAACACCGGCATTTGCAGAAGTGCTGGGATACAACCAGACATTGGATTGACTCCAGCTTTGCTATAAAGCGCCATTGTTTCCTGTTGCTTCTTTACGGCATTATCCTTGTGCTTTGCGTTAATTTCCTCTACTTCAGGACGAAGCACTTTCATTTTTATCTGAGAGACATAGGCCTTATACGTCACCGGAGACATAGCCAAACGCACCAGAATGGTCATAACAATAATAGCAATCCCAGTGGGTAGAAAAGTTCCCAGAAAAGTAAATAAGGGTAAAAAGATAAATCGGTTGATCCAGCCAAAAATCCCCCAACCCAAGGGAACCGAATCTTCCAATCCTAGTTCATAGGCCTGAAGGGTTTCAAAGTCTGTAGGGCCAAAATACCATTGAAAAGACTGTGAAAGCTCTCCATTGGCTTGGGTAGTCACAGGAACCGATGCCTTAAAATCCTTAGTGAATCGCTCCTCCAATGATTCGTCTTGCGAAAGATCGTCAGAACGTACCGCCACCTCATTCATGGGGGCTTTACTAATCAGAATCGCACTAAAAAAGTGTTGCCGGAAAGAGACCCAATTCACAGTATTCACGGTTTCTTCGTCTGAACCTGCCACGCCTAATTCATCTACTTTATCACCTTCGTGTTGGTACGAAAGCTCCGTATATCGGTTTTCGTAATCCAAACTCTTGGAGTTGCGAAACGCTTGCGTACGCCACTGTAATTTAACACCTTCAGCTTTGACAAAACGCCCCAGCCCTTCGGATCGTACTTGATAATCAATCAAATAGGTGTCAGGCTGAATGATATAGTCAACCATCAACCGAATACCTGATTCCACTCCGGAAGTCAAGGTTAATATTTCTTGATTCCCTTGTTTGCGGAGACTAGGAGTGAAATAAAAGTCACGTGTATTTAAAATTCGTCCATCGCGAAGGGGTAATTCAATATTAAATTCTGAATTGCCTTCGGCAATAAGATTCAAGGGTTCGGATTGGTAATTTTCGTACTCTTTAAGCTGTACTTTCACTAATTGCCCCCCTTTGGAATCAATCTCTAGTAGTAGTTTATCGGAAGAGAGGGTTTGAATGCTTTGTGGACTTTCTTGCATAAGTACCGCCAAGTCCCCATAGGTGTTTTGAAGGACGAGCTGAGCCAGCGAGTCATTAACAATTGGAGCCGCTGAAGCTTTATTGGTAACGACCTCTGATGGGGTCACTGTTGGATTCTGAGGAACCCCCTGTGGTTGGTTTTGATAAAGCATCCAGGTAAGGATAACAGCAATAAGAACAAAACCAATAAACTGGTAGGGATCAAACTTTTTTTCTTCCATTGGGCAAAGATAATATTTTTAGCTGCGATTGTGTATCAAAGCAGCTTCTACAAAGGCAGCGAACAAAGGATGCGGATTGGAAACGGTACTCTTGTATTCCGGATGAAATTGAACCCCTACAAACCAAGGATGTTGGACATATTCAACAATTTCGACCAACTGCGTTTCAGGGTTCCAACCCGCCATTTTAAAATCGTCATCAAACAATTGCTCGCTAAAGGCATTATTGAATTCATATCGGTGCCTATGTCGTTCGGAAATAGCCTCTGATTGATAAATTTCCGTAAGCTTAGAGTCTTTTTTCAATGAACAGTCCCACGCTCCCAGACGCATGGTGCCTCCTTTATCCGTAATATTTTTCTGCGATTCCATTAAATCAATCACAGGGGTCTCACATTTGGCATCCATTTCAACTGAATTGGCTTCTGAAAGTCCTTTTACATTTCGGGCGTATTCAATCACAGCCATCTGCATTCCCAAACAAATTCCTAAAAAGGGAATGTTGTTTTCACGTACATATTGAATCGCACTGATTTTTCCTTCAATACCGCGCGCCCCAAAACCGGGTGCTACGATCACTCCATTGAGACCTTCCAACAGTTGCTGACTATTGTGCTCCTCCAAATATTCAGAATGAATACTCACAACCTCAACTGCTGTCAGGTGTTTTGTTCCTGCATGAATCAAGGCTTCTAAAATCGATTTGTAGGAATCTTGCAATTCAACATACTTCCCAACCAATCCTATTTTGACAGTGTTATTAGGTTGTTGAAGTTTGGACAAAAAGTTTTTCCAATCGGTTAAATCGTGAGATTGCTTGGGTGCTAATTGGAATTTCTTCAACACCACTGCGTCCAAGCCTTCCTCAAGCATTTTAAGAGGTACCTCATAAATGGTATCTACGTCGATAGACTGAATTACCGCTTCTTGTTTCACATTGCAAAACAAGGCTAATTTTCTTCGTAAATCGTCTGTAAGTTCGTGTTCGGTTCGGCAGACCAACACATCGGCTTTGATTCCACTTTCCATCAACGTTTTTACGGAATGCTGTGTTGGCTTCGTTTTTAATTCCTTGGCTGCTGCCAAATAGGGAATCAATGTCAGGTGAATTACCACGCAATTTTCATCGCCTAATTCGTTGATTAGCTGTCGAACGGTTTCAATATAGGGCAGTGATTCAATGTCTCCTACCGTTCCTCCAATTTCTGTAATAACAATATCGTAATCTCCTGATTCTCCCAAGAGCTGCATACGCTTCTTGATTTCATTGGTGATATGAGGAATGACCTGTACTGTTTTTCCTAAAAATTCTCCTCGGCGTTCTTTTTCAATAACACTTTGATAAACCCGACCGGTAGTTACAGTATTGGCTTGGGAAGTGGGAACATTCAGAAAACGCTCATAATGGCCCAAATCCAAATCTGTTTCTGCACCATCATCGGTCACAAAACATTCACCATGTTCGTAGGGATTCAGGGTGCCAGGATCGACATTGAGGTAAGGGTCAAACTTTTGAATGGTAACGCTAAAATCTTGAGACTGAAGGAGTTTGGCAAGAGAGGCTGCTACGATCCCTTTCCCAAGGGAAGAGCTTACACCACCAGTAACAAAGACATATTTAGTATTGGACATCCGGTAATTGAATTTAAGAACCTACCGGGCTCAAAAATACAAAAACGCATTCAGCCAAAGGTGCTATTCCTGTTATTTCTTTAATATGATAATCGAATCGTCTTGGTGTTTCAGCAAATAGACACCCTGATTGATGGCAGCTCCGTTCGGTAGCAACTGATAATCGAAGCGACTTTCTACATAATCCGTCTCTCCCAGGGTTATGCCTTCTTCCAGGTCTCCCGTTCGCGTTATTCGTAATAACAAGTCTAGCATCAGATCATAACCTCTTTTGGCTTCCTTGGATGGATACATGCCAAAACGATTCAAAAAACGATCGGGCATTTCACCTTCATCAAATACTTTGGGATGATAGCCTGAGGTAAATGTAAATCCTAAAGAACCAAATGTGGCATTGGGGATATTTGGGTTTTCATAAGCCGTACCTCTATAGGTAGTAAAGAGTTGAATTGGACGGCTCGGGGTGATTTTACCACTCAGCTGGGAACTGATGCTGGAAATCAAAGAAAAGTTTTCAGATTCTAAAATTACCTTATTGGGAATGCTATCCAGTAACAGAGAATCCATTAACTCTGAATCCAGATAACCTCCCTGCTCGGGACGAAATTGGATGGCATAGGGATAGCGTTCCATTAAGATTTTCTCAATGTCTCGATGAAGTGAGTCCGCAACTACCACGACATGCTCCTCCTCCGTAAGAACATTATCCAAATGACGCAACATTCGCTCTCTTAAAACCCGCTTGGGAGGGATACTCTGATAAACATTAGCCCGCATTTGTACTTTCTTGTAGGAGAGGGGGGCTACTTTGGGAATCTTACGCAGTCGTCCTTGTGCCGAAATAAAATCAAAGTTTCGTGGGATCAGTGGTCCTACTATCAAATCTTGCGTCGCCAATTCGGACGTTTGAGCCAATTGGTTTAACCTTGCTTTTTTATTTTGTGTGTCAAAAACGTGCAATTCAGTTGCGATGCCTTTTTCCGCCAATACTTCCAATGCCATGCGAACACCAGCATAAAAATCAAAAGCCAACTGGGTCAAATTTCTTTTTTTCAACAACTTTTTTGTTTTCTCTAAAGAATCTAATTCCAAGGTTTGTGTTTTAAAAGGAAGCAACAAGCCTACTTTAAGGGGTCGATTCAAAGGGCTGAGAGAGTCTAATAAATCTATCTTAGGTACTAAAAGGTCATCTTGCACTTTGAGGTCACCTGAAAACTCTAAAGGAACTTTCAAAACCATTCCAACCTGAAGTCCCGTGGTTGCCAATTCAGGATTTAGGGAATCGAGAATCTTCTTTCCAACACCCAACTTTTTCTCAATTCGGTAATAGCCTTCTTTTGGGAGTACCGTATAATAATTAAATGCTGAACTCGGGCCGACAAGTGTGTCTTTGGTCGTAATGGGTACCTGCAAGGTCTGTCCTGCTTTTAACCCTTCTTTGAGAGATGGGTTCAGGGCTTCCAATTCTTGGATAGTGATGCCATAAGTATAGGCAATCCGCCACTTGGTTGCTTTGGGCGGCACCAGATAACTTTCCGTTTCTGGAACGACTGCTTCAACCACCACAGGAATTTCATAAACAGGTATACGCAGTATCATTTTCCGCTTCAATCCCGATCTAATTAAGGCTGGGTTATAGGCTTCGATTTGATCAACAGTCACCTTATACTTCTGAGATAGGCTATAAAGGGTTTCTTTCTTTTTAACCTTATGGGTAATAAAGCGGCTGGGGATGCGTTCTTGCGCTTGCAATCCGAATGAGAAAAATACTGCTAGGAGCAATAACCAAAACTTATTCATGCGCTAAAGATATATCAAAAACTATTCCCATTCTATTGTTGCAGGTGGCTTAGAGCTGATGTCATACACCACACGGTTTACTCCAGGAACTTTATTAATGATTTGATTTGAAATATCTTGTAAAAAGGTATACGGTAAATTCACCCAGTCGGCTGTCATTCCATCCGTTGACTCAACGGCACGAAGGGCTACACATTTTTCATAGGTGCGTTCATCCCCCATCACCCCAACAGATTGAACGGGTAGCAACATCGCCCCTGCTTGCCAGATGCGATCATAAAGCCCGGCTTCTTTAAGCCCGTTGATAAACAAGGCATCTACCGCTTGCAGCATACCTACTTTTTCGGCTGTGATGTCTCCTAAAATTCGAATGGCCAAACCAGGACCAGGAAAAGGATGGCGCCCTAAAATATCGGGAGCAATTCCCAAGCTTTTTCCTACGCGTCGTACTTCATCTTTAAAGAGCATTCGCAAGGGTTCTACTATTTTCAACTGCATATAATCCGGTAATCCACCCACATTGTGGTGAGACTTGATTGTTACGGATGGGCCATTAACAGATACCGATTCAATCACATCGGGGTAAATAGTTCCTTGTCCCAACCATGCGGCACCCTCTACTAGCTTGGACTCCGCATCGAATACATCAACGAAAGTCTTTCCAATGATTTTACGCTTGGTCTCTGGATCCGAAACGCCTGCCAAAGCATTCAAGAATTGAGCACTGGCATCTACGCCTTTGACGTTTAGCCCCATACCTTCATATTGATCGAGAACCTGCATGAATTCGTCTTGGCGCAATAAGCCGTTGTTGACAAAAATGCAGTTTAACCGCGTCCCAATAGCTTGATGTAAAAGAACAGCCGCCACGGTAGAATCAACCCCACCTGAGAGGCCTAATATTACTTTTTCATCACCTATTTGATCGCGAAGCATTTGGACGGTCATTTCGACAAATGAGTCGGGGGTCCAATTGGCATCAACACCCGCGATATGAGTAATAAAATTCTCTAGTATTTGTTTCCCATCCGTACTGTGATACACTTCTGGATGAAATTGCAAAGCATAGGTTTCTTCTCCTTCAATACGATAGGCGGCATGCTTTACGTCTTCCGTACTTGCCAAAAGAACGCCTCCCTCAGGAAGCTCTTCAATTGTATCGCTATGACTCATCCACACTTGACTTTGAGCTGGTACATTTGAAAAAAGAGCGCTTTGATTATCCATATAAGACAAACGCGCTCGACCATATTCTCGAGTATTGGAGGGTTGTACCTTACCCCCTGAAAAATGGGCTAAATACTGCGCTCCATAGCAAACAGCCAGCAAAGGCTTTTTCCCACGAATTTCACTTAAATCGGGGTGCAATGCATCTTCCGAACGAACAGAGAAAGGGGACCCCGAAAGAATCACTGCGCCAAAGTCTGTCAACTGCTCTGGTATCTTATTAAACGGATGAATTTCACAATAGGTGTTAAGCTCCCGAACGCGTCGTGCGATCAATTGTGTGTATTGGGAGCCAAAGTCGAGAATCAATACTTTTTCTTGCATGGGCAAAAATAATTATTTCAAAGCCCTAATACGGGATTTCAGTTACTTTTTATCCGACCTTATTGTTGAAAATCTTAGAGCTCAATCCAAGAAAACTGAAATTGTAAGGGATCAAACGCTTGGATTAATTCTGGAATCAAATCTGCTCCTTTTTCCAAAAAGAAAGTGCTGAAGTTCAATTGTCGCTCTTGCAGCCCTTCTCCCGGGAATAATGACTCATATAAAACTCCTAGGCGTTCGACATGATCTTTGAGTTTTCGCTTTTGGGCTTGTATCAAGCGTTTTTCCAAATGATCTATGCCCTTAAACTGCTTTTGGCGCTGCGCCGCAACAGCTCCTTCAAAAGAAGCGTCGGTTTGTTTGACCAAATTTTCCAAATGAAGGAAATTCTTCTCCAGTTCCTTTTTTAGGAATTGCAAGTCCAAATCAATGGCACTGATTTGGTCTATTTTTTTATGGATTAGAGGATTGCGACGGAGAAAGAAATCTTCGGGCTGTAAATTCAAATTACGAATCTTTTTCTGGGTTTTAGCATCCACCAAAACCGCTGAATTCCGTAGAACTAGCAACGGAAAAGGAATCGATTGCGATGCAAAAAACGATTTTAACTCCAGCCAATAGGCTAGTTCTCCTCCCCCTCCTATATAAGCGATATTGGGCAATATTACTTCTTGGTATAACGGACGAAGGAGTACGTTGGGTGAAAATGCCTGTGGATTGGAGGCCAAACGATCCAGCAATTCTTTCTCTGAAATGGGTGCAGGGTCACCGTCCAATTGAAACCCCTCAGTATGACGTATAATTCGTTGCCGCTTATTAGGGGATAGGTAAAAAAGATTGATTTCTCTAGGGTTTACTTGGGGCTTGAAGCTCTTATTATACTGTGTCTGTAAGGCTTCAATTTGTTGGGATACTTGTGAATAACAAACTTGTGTTTTAAGCTCTTGCTGCATATAAGGGGCAAAACTCTCTTTTAGAGCTGCATCATCCCCATCGACAATCACCAATCCATAAGACCCAAATAGGGCATTTACCAACTTACGAGTCGCTTCGGCCAAAGAAGCACTGGAGCGATAACTCTGGCTAAGCCATTGCGTCAGTCGGTTTGCTGCTTGATTTTTAGGCAAAAGCTGCTCTAACAAATCCAAAACCGGCTGTAAGGATTCAAGGGTCATTGCCCCGACAGCTCCTCCTGGAGTGGGATGTGCCCAGTTAATTTTTTTCCCTTCGAACATAAAATGGCTGATCTCTTCAAAATCGTGATCTTCTGTGGCCATCCAATACACCGGAATAAAATCCTTTTGGGGCTCTACTTTTTTCAGTTGCTGACACAGCTTGACTGTGGAAGCTATTTTAAAAATAAAATAAAGGGGCCCCGTAAGCAGGCTCAATTGATGACCCGTGGTGATCGTAAAAGATTGGTCTTCCGCAAGCAAGTCAATATGTTGGCGTGTCGCTTTCGTAAGTGTAATCCCTTTGTATTGAGCGTGCAATGCGCTGACCAAAACGCGCCGTTGCTCAGAAGAAAAAGACGCTCCTTTGCGATCGGCTTGGGCAAGAAAATTTTGGGTGCTGGGAAACGCCTCATAAAAGGGAGCCAAGGAAGCGTCTTGGTTTAAATAGTCTAAAATGAGTCCGGAAAAGTACCCCGTTTGCGCATAGGGAATGTTATGGACATTCATAACCAATCTTTCTGTAAAGATATCTTAAATTTAGTTGGGCACCCCAAACAGATCAAATTCTGTTGCGGAGGTAATGGTGATTTGTGCAAAATCGCCCATCTTTAGATAGTGGTCTTCGGCTGAGATCAGTACTTCATTGTCCACATCGGGGGAGTCCCGTTCTGTACGACCAATGAAATAGTTTCCTTCTTTTCGGTCGATCATACAACGAAGCGTTTTTCCAATCCATTGCTGATTCAGTTCGCGTGAAATTTCCGTTTGTATCGCCATGATCTCATTAGCACGTTCCTGCTTTACTTCTTCCGGTACATCGTCTTCGAGACCAAAAGCATGCGTGTTTTCTTCATGACTGTAGGTAAAACAGCCCAGGCGTTCAAAGCGCATTTCCTGTACCCATTGTTTAAGGGTGTTAAAGTCTTCTTCTGTTTCCCCTGGATAACCGACAATTAATGAGGTACGTATCGCCATTTCAGGAACAGCAGCGCGAAAGGCTTGAAGAAGTTTTGTTGTTTTGGTTTTAGTAGTTCCCCGACGCATGGACTTTAGGATGGGGTCTGATATGTGTTGTAACGGAATGTCGATATAATTACAAATCTTGGATTCTTCTCGCATCACCTTTAAAACTTCCATAGGAAAACCTGTAGGGAAGGCATAGTGCAAACGAATCCATTCAATACCTTCTACCTTCACTAAAGCACGAAGCAGGTCGGCTAGTTTGCGTTCGTTGTACAGATCCAATCCGTAGTAGGTAAGGTCTTGTGCAATTAGAATCAGTTCTTTTACGCCGTCTTTGGCCAACAAAGAAGCCTCATGGGTTATGTCTTCGATGGATTTAGATTTGTGCTTTCCACGCATCAGGGGAATGGCGCAAAACGAACAAGGTCGGTCGCAGCCTTCCGCAATTTTCAAATAGGCGTAGTTTTTGGGGGTTGTGGTCAGTCGTTCACCCAGCAATTCGTGTTTGTAGTCTGCTCCGAGAACTTTAAGTAATTGCGGCAGGTCTGTGGTTCCAAAATATTGATCCACTTGAGGAATTTCTTTTTCCAAATCAGGCTTATAGCGCTCGCTCAAGCAACCGGTTACATACACACGATCTACCGTACCCTGCTCCTTTTTATGAATCTGTTCCAAAATCGTATTGACCGATTCCTCTTTGGCGTCACCAATAAATCCACAAGTGTTAACCACCACAATATTGCCCTCTTGTTAGTGGTTTACTTTGTGAATCCTGATTTCAT
>CALITN010000179.1 GCA_938041595.1 uncultured Flavobacteriaceae bacterium
AGCTCAAAGAGATCCTTTTTTGACCGCAGCGGCGTTTCAGTTTAGCAGTGCCTTTTTCAGATTGAGACATTGTATATAAATAATAGCCGTTTTAGTTTCTAATTGAAACCGTTTTTTAGTGTATTAAGTTAGTGTTTAACCGAAAAGCTAGTGCGTAAAAACCCGCTACTACTCATACACGAGACCCTTAAAGTTTATATACCCTAAAAAGGGGGCTAGGAGAGTCCCTAGTTATATTTGATTTTCCGTAAGATACGTTGTGTTTCCTTATAGGTTTCATAAACGGCTGCCCCTTGGTTTTTTAGGAGCGGGCGTGCTCGTTGCAGTTGTTCTTTGGCTTCATGGATAAGGTTAAGGTAGCAAAGCATATAGCTGGAGGAGAGTTGATATAGGTCTTCTTCTTCGGTCAAATTCAGTGCGATTTTCTTTTCCAGTTTGTCCAAGAGGGCATTGTTTGCATTGTAGCGGTGCAAAAGGGTTTTTCGATCCAATTGGGGGGGCTCAAAAAGCAGTCGGGTATGCAATTGATAAGAGCCATTTTCCTCAAATTCAATCGCGACTTCTTCCAAAGGGAAAAAACGCAGGCGGTCCTGCACCCCCAGTTGAACATACTCTGTGATGGTAAAGGCATTGTCGGTCCAGGCAATTTCCACTTCGTCGAGATTGGAGTAAAAAAGCTTGACCTGTTCGTTGATCAGTTCAATATCCACCCGGGAGTAGTAGCGAACACCTTTTACGTTTTTTTCAATCCCAGCCCAGCAAAGAATAAAAGTTTCTTTAAAGACCAAATACTGCGCCTGTATCCGATCGTCTTGGTGTTGATTAAGGAAATCCACCACGCCATCCAAGGTCAGTTGGATGTTGTTTTGGGCTTGCTGTTCGATGGTTTCCACCAAGTTTGAATTGGTGTCTTTAAGAGTAATTCCGAATACCTTGGGTTGGGAGATGCTTCCCTCTCGAACAAACACACTGCCGCCGTAATATTTCCAGATGTTTTTCCGTAGGGCGGTGGGTTGATCGTTGGGAAAAACAGTCACCAAACCGACGACTTTGCCAACGGGAAGATGAGGGAAGGGGATGTTTTCATACATCACTCGGGGCGGATTGTCCAAATAGGCATTGACAAGATTCTGCAATTTGCTATCATCAAAAAAATCGACCCCTACAATCTTATTTTGCTTGTCGGAAACACCGATCACGATATAGGAATTGTTTGCAGGATTGCTGTTGGACAAGGCACAGACGTGTTTGAGAAATTTGGCCTTTCCTTGTTTGTGACTCAAGTCGATTTTGAGCTTTTTGTCATAAAAGCTGTTTTCATCATTGTGGGCTAGAAGCGCCTTGATGAGCAGCCGTTTATTAATCATGACCGACGATTGATCACATAGGCACTGGCTTGGTCGGTGGGTAGCAAGGTCACATCGGCAAGGGTCACATGCGGAGGGGCTTCGGCCATATAAGCAATGGCGTCTGCGACATCGGCAGCGCTAAGCGCTGTGATGGTACTGTAAACGCTTTCGGCCCTTTGCTGATCCCCTTTGAATCGGACTTCTGAAAACTCGGTTTCGACCAGACCGGGGTGAATGGCACCAATTCGCAATCCATAGGGATTGGTATCCACGCGAAGCCCTTGGGTAAAACTGTCAACAGCCGCTTTACTGGCACAGTAAACATTGCCTTTTGGATAGGCTTCTTTTCCAGCAATGGAACCCACATTGATAATCTGTCCTTGGCAACGTTCAATCATTTGTGGAAGCACTGCTTTGGTCACATAGAGCAAGCCTTTGACATTTCCATCGATCATAGCGTCCCAGTCATCCAGGCTGGCTTCATGGGAAACATCCAATCCATGGGCATTTCCAGCATTGTTGATCAGCAGATCAATGGGTTGGAATGCTTTGGGGATTTGATCTATCGCTTGGGATACGGCCCTACGATTGCTTACATCAAAACAAAGGATATGGGAAGGTGTAGGGAGGGCTTGTTGCAGCTTTTTGAGTCGTTCCTCGCGGCGGCCACAAAGGATGGTTTGATAGCCTAAATGGGCTAATTTTTCTGCGGTAGCCCAGCCAATTCCGCTGCTTGCTCCAGTGATTAATACGGTTTTTGTCATAAATAGTTACGCAACACGATGTCCGCGACTGGCTTCGTACAATCGAAACCAATCTTGAATATCAAGGGTTAATGTTTCAGCCGCAAGGCTTTGTTTCAACCGTTCGGGTTGGGTGGTTCCCACCACAGGATAAATAGTAGCCGGATGCTGCATAAGCCAAGCCAGCAGTAATTGATCCTCAGTGGCGGCGTAGGTTTTTTGTAATTCTTTGAGTAACGGGCGCAGGCGTTGCTGCGTTGGATTGTCTTCTTTGAAATAACTCCCCAAAGGACTCCAAGCCATCACCCCAATATCATGGGTCTGGCAATAATCCAAATCGCCGTTGGTCAGAGCATCGGGATGTGTTAGGGAACATTCAATCTGATTCCATCCGACCTGAGGCGTAGTCCCTAGTAAATCTATTTGAGAGGGGGTAAAATTGGAAACCCCATAGGCTTGAATTTTCCCTTCCTTGATCAAGGCCTCTAGCGTACTCTGAATGGCTGGGGCATCCATCAGGGGACTGGGTCGGTGCAATAACAATAAATCGATATAGTCCGTCTGCAAATTTTGAAGGGAGTTGGCCACTGAAAACCGAAGGTGTTCTGGGGTATAATCATAGTGTTTGACATTTAAAGAACGGGCATCACTGGGATATTGAATTCCACATTTGGTGATAAAAGCCACCTGTTCTCTAGCAACAGCACTTTGTGCAAAAGCAGCTCCAAACGAGGCCTCTGTGGTATAGCCTCCGTAGATGTCGGCATGATCAAAGGTGTTGATTCCCAGTTCGTAGGTAGTCTCAATCAGTCCCGTCATTTCTTTTTCAGACAACTGCTTCCCCCATTGCCCCCAAGTCATAGTTCCTGAAATAATTCTTGAAAATTTTGATTTCATCCGCTTTTTTGCTTTCTTTTTCCCTCCTAAATTAATGACAATTAGCCCCTAGCTAATAGGCTTTCGCCGCTTTTTTTAACCAATTATTAACAACAGCAACTAAATATATTTAGCATTTTTGGACACCTAAAAACTAGGAACACTATGAGTGAGACAAAACAAGCCGTAGATATGAACGCTTTGAATGAAAAAATCCAACAGGAAAGCGCGTTCATCGATCTGCTAACATTAGAGATTAACAAAGTCATTGTTGGACAAAAAGAAATGGTCGAACGGCTGTTGATCGGTTTAATTGGTCAAGGGCATATTCTGTTAGAAGGCGTCCCCGGTTTGGCCAAGACCTTGGCGATTAATACACTGAGTCAAGCTGTGAAAGGAGAATTTAGCCGAATCCAGTTTACCCCGGATTTGCTTCCTGCAGATGTGGTTGGGACCATGATTTACAATGTAAAAGAAAACGATTTCTCGATCAAGAAAGGTCCCATTTTTGCCAATTTTGTTTTGGCGGATGAGATCAATCGTGCCCCTGCTAAGGTTCAATCAGCATTGCTTGAAGCCATGCAGGAAAAGCAAGTAACCATTGGCGATACCACTTTCAAACTGCCAAAGCCTTTCCTAGTGATGGCAACACAAAACCCTGTGGAGCAGGAGGGTACTTACCCGCTTCCAGAAGCTCAGGTGGATCGATTTATGCTCAAGACTGTTATCGATTACCCCAAATTGGATGACGAGCAATTGATTATCCGTTCCAACCTAGCAGGCTCCCATGAAAAAATCAAAGCCGTGGTGACTCCCAAGCAAATCACCACAGCCCAAGACACCGTGCGGCAGGTGTATATGGACGAGAAAATCGAAAAATATATTTTAGATATCGTATTTGCCACACGTTATCCTGAGCGCTATCGCCTAGAAAAACTAAAGCCATTAATTAATTTTGGAGCTTCTCCTAGGGGGAGTATCAACTTGGCAGTGGCGGCAAAGTGTAATGCCTTTTTGAAGCATCGTGGGTATGTGATTCCAGAGGATGTTCGTGCCGTGGTACTGGATGTACTTCGCCATCGGATTGGGTTGACCTACGAAGCCGAGGCTGAAAATATCACAACGGAAGATTTGATCGATCAAATCATCAACGAAGTTGAGGTGCCTTAGACCTTACTTGCAACACAGTAAATACATTTATGGATACCAAAGAACTTTTAAAAAAGGTTCGTAAAATCGAAATCAAAACCCGGCGTTTGAGCGACAACGTCTTTGGCGGGGAATACCATAGTACCTTCAAGGGACGTGGAATGACTTTCAGCGAGGTGCGTCAGTATCAGTACGGGGATGATGTTCGTGCCATAGATTGGAATGTTACGGCTCGGTATCAAGAGCCCTTTGTAAAAGTGTTTGAAGAAGAACGGGAGCTTACGCTGCTTTTGGTGGTTGATGTGAGTGGTTCTGAATATTTTGGTACCCAGTTGCAATTCAAAAAAGAAGTATTGACCGAGATTGCTGCAACCCTAGCTTTCTCAGCCTTGCAAAACAATGACAAAGTCGGTTTGGTTTTATTCTCAGAGGATATTGAACTTTACATACCTCCCAAAAAAGGGCGTTCTCATATCCTAAGAATCATCCGAGAGATGTTGGAGTTTGAACCAAAGAAAAAAGGAACCTCATTAGCGCGAGCCTTTGAATTTGTATCAGCCGTTATGAAAAAGAAAGCCATCGTATTTATGCTTTCAGATTTTATGGGTCCCACAGATTATGAAAAAACCCTTCGCATAGCGGCCAAAAAACACGATCTCACCAGCATTCGTTTGTATGATCCCCGCGAAGCACAAATCCCCAACTTGGGCTTAGTACCCATGAAAGACGGTGAAACAGGGCAGATGCAGTGGATCAACACCCAATCCAAACCGCTGCGACGCGCCTACGAAAAGCACTACCAAGAGCAGGCAGAAGCCTTTGCTTCGCTCCATCAGAAAAACGGTGCGGGAACCATTGCTTGTTCGGTCAATGAAAGTTATGTCAAAAAATTGTTGGGCTATTTCAAAGCACGTGTATGAGAAAGCCATTACTGTTTAGTGTATGGGCTTTGCTATGGAGCCTTAGCAGCGGAGCCCAGATTGCACGGGTGGAACTCACAACTGCCGTTGATTCATTGTCAGTACTCATTGGGGCACAGCTTAATTATACCCTCCAGATCAAAGCAGATAGTACTGACCAAGTTCTTTTCCCCGAACGAACGACTTTTTTGCCTTTTGAGATTATTGAGGATTTTCCACTGGACACTCTCAAAGCGCAAACACACTATTTATACACTAAGAAATACGCACTCATTCAGTTTGATTCTGGTCGCTATTGGATACCCCAGCAGCGGGTTATTGTCAATGGCCAATCCTTGCTTTCCGATTCCATTGAAGTTGAAGTTCGCGATGTGGTAGTGGACACCCTAAAACAGA
>CALITN010000180.1 GCA_938041595.1 uncultured Flavobacteriaceae bacterium
TATCAACAGTGTGGTCTTGACAATTTCTGTTTCATTTTTTACTCCCACTTCAGAAATAATGCTTTCAATTTCCTCGGGTGTATACACAAATTCTGCTCGCAAGGTTCCTTTTCCAGGCCGGAGAAAGAGAATCTCTGCGGATTTGTCCCACACCACATAGTCGTCCCCAATTATATTAATTAATTGTACCATTGGAAATGGATCCACAGAAGCAAATAAGCTCCCCCCAAAAATGGTATTAACATAATTTCGATTCTTGTAGCTCAGAGGGAGTTTGACCTCGATCCGATGTAAGTCCTCCGAAACAGCCACCACCTTTCCACAAGAGCGACGATACATCGGGCTTAGATTGAATCCATATTTAAATAGAAATGCGCGACTAAAAAAACGCGCCCCAAAAGATGCCAAAGTTTGGTAGGCAGACATAGCTGGCAATTTGTTTATAAGATACTGTAAATTTAAATTGTTCAAAAAAAAAGGCCTCCAATTGGAGGCCTTTAAACTCATTTTTCAAGTGGGATTAAAACGTATAACTTAGTGCAAGGGTATAGTTTCTTCCCAGTTGTCCCATTTGTGAAACCTCACTGGAATAAACGAAACGCCCACCAGCAGTACCCCCAACAGTAGCCTCGTCCGTAACGTCTGGATAGACATCAAATGCGTTGTTCTAGATGTAATTCAACACAGTTCTTTAAACATAAATAAATCTTGATAACAGGATGGGTTTATCGGAAGAAAAGCGCAAGAGAACCAATGGCCGTGAGAATCAAAATCAGCTTTCGGTAATTGGTGTCACGAATATGTTTCACCCACCGGACCCCCAAAAACAGTCCCAAGCATTCGATAGGAATAAAACACATACTGATTTGTAGGCTCTCCCACTGAATCGTTTCCCATACCCATACGTGAAAGGGAACTTTAAAAAGGTTGACTAAAAAGAAAACATAGGCTGTGGTTCCTATAAATATATTTTTGGGCAATCGCAATGCTAAAAAATAGATGTTGACAACCGCCCCCGCCAGATTCCCGATCATGGTTGTGAAACCAGCGAGTATCCCCAAAGAACCTGCAAACATCCAATGTTTAGGTACTTTCTTGAGAGGTCGTAGTTCCCAATAGCCCATCAAAGCGGTGGAGATCAAAATCAGCATGGCCATGCTTATTGTAAAAGCAGCCTCGTTGAAATAAGCTCCGCCATAAGTAGCCAGTACAACTCCCAAGAGCATCCAGGGAATAATGCGGAGTACATACGTCCAATTTGCATGTTTGTTATAATATACTATGGCGAAAGAATCTCCAATAATGAGTAAGGGCATGATGATTCCCGTAGAAGCCCTAGCACCAAAGGCATAGACAAACAATACCACGATAAAAACAGCAATTCCTTTGATTCCAGCCTTAGAAACCCCCAAAAAAAAGGCTCCTATAGCTCCCAAGAACCAACTTAACAATGACACCTCGTCTGCTAGCATTGGGGTAAATATAAAGGGTCTAACTGAATATCCTTTGAAAATAAATAACGGATCCCTACAAAATATGTAAGGCTATACCCCGACAATATCACGGATGCTAGCAACCACTTCAGGGTTGAGTAATGTCGAAGTGTCCCCCAGGTTGGAAACATCTTTTTGGGCAATCTTTCGCAAAATACGTCGCATGATTTTCCCCGATCTTGTTTTGGGAAGTCCAGGAACAAAGGTAATTATGTCTAGTTTGGCAATAGGTCCAATCTTATCGGATATCAATCGGTTGATTTCGACTCGCATCTCGTCAGGATTACGCTGCGTGGCTTCATCTTTTAGAATCACATAACCAAAAAGTGCATTGCCTTTAATATCGTGTGGATACCCAACAATCGCAGATTCTGCCACCCCTTGGTGTTCATTGATGGCATCTTCAATGGGAGCAGTCCCCAAGTTGTGTCCAGAAACAATAATTACATCATCTACCCGGCCGGTGATTCGATAGTAGCCCACCGCATCACGGGAAGCACCGTCTCCAGTGAAATATGTGTTTTCATAGGCAGAGAAATAGGTTTGTCGATAGCGTTCGTGATTGCCCCAAATGGTTCGTGCCATCGAAGGCCAGGGAAATTTAATACACAAGCGTCCATCAACTTGGTTTTCCTTAATTTCTTGCCCGTTTTCGTCCATCAGAGCGGGTTGTATTCCAATAAAAGGAAGAGTAGCGAAGGTTGGTTTGGTAGGGGTAGAATAGGGTATTGGTGAAATCATAATTCCACCCGTTTCGGTTTGCCACCAGGTATCTACAATTGGACTTTCTTTTTTTCCCACATGATCGTTATACCAATGCCAAGCCTCCTCGTTGATGGGTTCACCAACGGTCCCGAGTACTTTCAGCGACGAGAGGTCATACTTTTCTACAAACGAAATGTTTTCTTTAGCCAAAGCGCGAATGGCTGTGGGAGCCGTATAAAACTGATTGACTTTGTGTTTTTCGACAATCTCCCAAAAACGCCCAAAATCAGGATATGACGGAACCCCTTCAAACATAAGGGTGGTAGCTCCATTGCCTAAGGGTCCGTAAACGATATAGGAATGTCCTGTGATCCATCCAATATCAGCAGTACACCAATACACGTCTTCTTCTTGATACTGAAAAATGTTTTTAAACGTGTAAGCCGCATAAATCATATAACCGGCACAGCTATGTACCATTCCTTTGGGTTTTCCAGTAGACCCAGAAGTATATAATATAAAGAGGGGATCTTCAGCGTCCATAATTTCTGCTGTACATTCATCACTAGCTGCTTCCAATAGTGGTGCCATAAAATGATCGCGTTGGGCTTTCATTTCGATGGTAGTACTTGTACGCTGGGCTACTAATACAGAAGTCACCTGTGGACAGTCTTCTAATGCCTTGTCCACAATCCCTTTAAGGTCGATGCTTTTGCTGCCTCGGTAAGAACCATCCGCAGTAAGAACAATGGCTGCATCACAGTCGTTAATACGAGTTGCTAATGCGGTTGCGGAAAAACCAGCAAAAACGACCGAATGGACAGCACCAATTCGAGCACAGGCCAGTACTGCATAGGACAACTCAGGAATCATGGGTAAATAAATACAAACCCGATCTCCTTTGTTGACTCCTTGAGCCTTGAGAACATTCGCCATTTTATTGACCTGGCGATACAGCTCCTTATAGGTAATGTGTTGGGCGGGTTCTGCTGGATCGTTGGGTTCAAACAAAAGGGCGGTTTTATCACCGCGTGTGGCTAGGTGTCGATCAATACAGTTTTCGGTAATGTTCAGTTGACCCCCCTCAAACCACTTGACTTCTGGTTTACTGAAATCCCATGACAACACAGAATTCCATCGCTTGCGCCATACAAAATGTTCTTCGGCAATTTCTTCCCAAAAAGCCTCTGGATTTTGAACCGACTTACGATAAATCTGGAAATATTCCTCCAGGTTTTTGATATGATAATTACTCATAGTTTTAAATTTAAAACAGGGGGGTTGATTATCCCAAAGCGAGCTTTGAAGATATTAAAATTATTAATGTGTGGCTTCACCGGCTCCTCTAGGAATTCGAATATTCTCAACCATTGCTTGGACATTTTTCGGTACCCGCTTCGTAAACTGGTTTACAAACAATGATACGGCAAAATTCACAAGCATCGATACGGTTCCAAAACCTTCTGGAGAGATTCCAAACCACCATTGGGATTGAAGTCCTTCAACAGCGATCTTGCCACCATCAAAAAGACCAAACTTAAACTTTAACATATAGAAAAGCATCAGAGAAGTCCCTACAATCATCCCTGTAATAGCACCCTCTTTATTCATTTTCTTATAAAAAATTCCCAAAACAATAGCTGGAAAGAAAGAGGCAGCACCCAGTCCAAAAGCAAGCGCTACTACTGCTGCCACAAAACCTGGTGGGTTGATTCCAAAATAGCCAGCCACACAAACCGCCCCAATGGCAGAAATACGTGCGGCAATCAATTCTTGTTTTTCAGTGATCTTAGGATTAAATACATTCTTGATCAAATCATGGGAAATAGAAGCAGAAATCACCAACAACAAACCTGCGGCTGTGGACAGAGCAGCGGCTAGCCCCCCCGCAGCGACTAAGGCAATTACCCAAGCAGGGAGGGCTGCAATTTCGGGATTTGCTAAAACCATAATATCCCGATCCACATGAAGTTCATTCTGTTGTGAATCCGCCACATAATTGACCAAACCGTCTCCATTTTTATCTTCAAAAGCCAGCAAACCTGTTTTTTCCCAATTTGTAAACCAGCCTGGCAATCGGCTGTATTCTTTTCCACTAACGGTATTGATTAGGTTTGTACGGGCAAAAACCGCTACCGCCGGGGCTGTGGTATAGAGAATGGCAATAAATAAAAGGGCTAACCCTGCTGATTTTCGGGCGTCACGAACTCGTTTGACAGTAAAAAACCGAACGATTACATGGGGCAATCCAGCGGTACCGACCATCAAAGCAGCCGTAATGGCAAATATATCAACGACCGATTTGGTTCCTTGGGTATATTCTGCAAAGCCAAGTTGTGTAGAAAGCCCGTTTAGTTTTTCTAAAAGATAGACCCCGTCTGTTCCTTTAGAGCCCATTCCCAATTGAGGGATGGGATTGCCTGTCATTTGAATGGAGATAAAAATTGCGGGGACCATAAAGGCAAAAATTAGGATGCAATACTGAGCCACCTGGGTATAGGTGATCCCTTTCATTCCTCCCAGCACCGCATAAAACAGGACAATGACCATTCCAATAACTACTCCAGTATTTATATCCACTTCTAAGAAGCGAGAAAAAACTACCCCCACACCACGCATCTGTCCTGCTACATAAGTGAACGAAACGAGTAAGGCACAGAGAACGGCAACGATTCGCGCGGTATTGGAATAGTATCGTTCTCCGATAAAATCAGGAACGGTGAACTTTCCAAATTTCCGCAGATAAGGAGCCAGCAATAATGCCAGTAAAACATAGCCGCCTGTCCAACCCATCAGATAAACAGCCCCATCGTAACCCATAAAAGAAATCAATCCTGCCATGGAGATAAAAGAAGCTGCTGACATCCAATCGGCTGCTGTAGCCATTCCATTGGCCAAAGGGGACACTCCGCCACCAGCAACATAGAATTCTTTGGTTGATCCAGCGCGAGACCAAATAGCAATCCCGATATAGATACTGAATGTTATCCCTACTAAAACATAGGTCCAGATTTGAACATTTTCCATAAATATAGGCTGTTAGTCTTCGTCAAAACCGTATTGATTGTCTAGTCGATTCATCCATCGAACATAGACAAAAATGAGAATCACAAAAACGTATATAGAGCCCTGCTGGGCAAACCAAAATCCAAGAGGAAAACCTCCAATTTCGAAAGTGTCTAGACCTTCTCGAAAAAGAATTCCTGCCCCGAAGGACACACTAAACCAAATACTGAGAAGAATTGCTAAATAACGAAGATTTGTTTTCCAATAACGAGTCGCTTTGTCCGCAGCTTGTTTTTGAGGTTTTTCTGTGTTCATTTTTATTATGGTTTCCCCAACAAATTACTAAAAATAATCTACCTCATTAAAATGAACCATAAGGCGATTATAAATTTATAATGTATCTTCAGGTCGTTTTCCTAAGATATAGGCAGCAAGAAGATGAAGTTGAATTAAATACGATTCCAGACTATGGCAACGAAATATGTAGACCTCCCCACAGTTAAATTTTTAATGAACCAAGTGCAAGACCTCAACACAGTGTTGACCAAAGAGCGGTACCAAGACCACGATTCCGAATCGGTTGATCTATTTTTGGATTCGGTGAAGCAATTTGCTGATAAGGAGCTTTTCCCCTATTTCAAAGAAATGGATGAAAAACCAGCCTATCATAAAGACGGCACGGTACATGTTCATCCTCAGGTTGAAAAAATGATGGTAGAGGGCGGAGCCTTAGGATTGATTTCAGCCCCTTTTGACTATGAAGACGGTGGGCTGCAAATTCCGCTATTGGTTCATACAGCAGCAGGCTATATTTTAGATGCAGCCAACAACCACCTGCCTGGCTATTCAGGACTGACTTCTGGAGCGGCAGAGCTGATCATCGCCTTTGGTAGCGATGTGTTAAAAGAAAAATTTACCCCCAAAATGCTGACCGGAGAATGGGGTGGCACTATGTGTCTTACCGAGCCACAGGCAGGAAGCTCCCTTTCCGATATTGTAACAAAAGCCACGCCGACCGACCAAGAGCACTATAAAATTAGTGGTCAAAAAATATTCATCTCTGGTGGAGATCATCAATATGCCGATAACATTGTGCATTTGCTTTTGGCCCGAATTGAAGGGGCCCCTGCAGGAACTAAAGGAATTTCCTTGTTTGTAGTTCCCAAATTTAGACCCGATTCAGACGGGAATCTTCATTCTAATGACGTGACTACCGTAGCTGATTTTCAAAAAATGGGGCAGCGAGGCTACTGCACCACCCATCTAGGGTTTGGTGACAAAGACGACTGCGAAGGGTACTTAGTCGGTGAAGCCAATAAGGGCTTGCACTATATGTTTTTGATGATGAATGGGGCACGAATTGCTGTGGGACGAACAGCTTCAGCCATTGCTTCAGGGGCATACTATGCTTCCCTAGAATACGCCAATGAACGCCCCCAAGGAAGAAAATTGTCTTCTGATGGAACTAAAAATCTCAATCAAAAACAATCCCTTATTGTAGAGCATCCAGACGTAAGAAGAATGCTCTTACTTCAAAAAGCTATGGTGGAAGGATCAATGAATCTGGTCTTTAGAGCTGCACGATACCATGACTTAGAACATACCGCCACGGACAAAAATGAAAAGCACAAATATCACAACTTGCTTGAGATGATTATTCCAGTGGTCAAAACCTATCCTTCCGAAGCGGGTATTTATTCCATTAACAATGGGTTGCAAGTGCTGGGTGGCTATGGCTTTTGCACTGATTATATCTTACAACAGTACTACCGAGACATTCGAATCTGTGCCATCTATGAAGGAACTACAGGCATCCAATCTCAAGATCTATTAGGACGAAAAATGATGCTTAACAATGGGGAAGGTGCCCAATTGTTGATGGCTGAAATTAACGAAACCCTTGAAGCTGCCATTCAAACCCCCGGATTAGAAAACTGGGCGAAGCAACTGGGCGAACAGCTCCAACAAACCCAACAAGTGTTAGAACATCTTGTCCCTTTTGCCATGAAAGGAGATTATGAACGCTTTTTGGCGGACGCCTCTATCTTTATGGAGTTTTTCAGTCTGATCATCATTGGTTGGTCTTGGCTGGAAATTGGAGTGGCCTCCAAACGCGCTTTGATTACGGGCGACACTTCCCACGAAGCAGACTTCTACGAAAGTAAACTCGAAGCACTTGAATATTTCTTCGTTTATGAACTACCAAAAACCAA
>CALITN010000181.1 GCA_938041595.1 uncultured Flavobacteriaceae bacterium
GAGAATGATTTGTATAAATCAGCTCTTGAGATCCTTCATAGGTGAAGTCTTTGACGTTCATTTCAACGTTCATTTTATAGTCAACCTCTTGCTGCCAATATGTTTGAGCAAGGGTAGCGCTAAAAAAGAAGCAAGCGGTAATCGTAAAACAAATATTTTTCATCTGAACTGTAGTTGCTGTTTGTTGTAGCGGTTTTATAAGCATTTTATTTTGAGGCGTAAAGTAAGGCATTGTATAGGTTGACTAATTTACCGCTTTTGGAGTAAAAATCAGGACTGTGGGTTTCGTATCCAGAAGGCACCGTTAATTTACTGTACATAGGCACTCCTGACTTAAGGATAATCTTCTTAACCTTTTCTGCAGAATACTTCGGATAAAAAGAGCGTAATACGGCAGCGACACCACTAACATAGGGGGCAGCCATTGAGGTTCCATCAAAGCGTTCGTAGCCTTCACCAGCAGTGGAGGAATAAATCTTATAGCCTGGCGCAAAGACATCTACTGAGACATTTCCATAGTTGGAAAACTCAGCGACAAGGTTTTCACCATAGGTCCATGTACTTGCTCCAACAGTGATAACATTTTTTGAAATTTCCTTCCCTTCAGCAAAATCATTGGGGAAGTTGGGCTGTTTGTTTGGGTTTATATTGGCATTTTCATTTCCGGCGGAATGCACAAAAAGAACATCGTTTACAGCGGCATATTGAATGGCATCGTGTACCCAGTCTGCATGGGGAGAATAGCCCTTCCCAAAACTGGCATTGATGACTTTGGCTCCGTTATCCACAGCATATCGTATGGCTAGAGCAATGTCTTTGTCGTATTCGTCTCCGTTGGGAACAGCCCGAATAGCCATCAGCTTAACGTTTTTAGCAACACCAACCGTTTTGCCACCCACAATACCACTTACATGGGTTCCGTGATCAATATCGGTTTTTTCCGGGCCTTGAACACGCGCATCGCCATACTGGCGATCGTTGAGATTGTCAGGATCATCTCCAACAACAGAACGCTCTTCAAAGTCCGGGTTGTGATGATAGTCTAGAGCATCTCGATATTGCTTAATGGCTTTTTTTAGGATGGCATCTGTAATCTCAACATTTTCTACATAGCTCATTATGGCGATGGCTTCTGAAAGTTCTTGCTGCATCGGTCGAATATTTCTTGCCGCATCCAAGTCGATGGTTTTGCTTCCTAAGGCTTTTCTTATTATTTGGCGGGATTTGGGAATTTGATCCTCCAAAAAGAGAAAGTTTGCCAATTGAATTTTGTATTTATTGCGTTCCTTCTGCCGTTTTTTTTCATAGAATTCAAAAGCATCGGAACCGGGATCTTCCTTTTTTTGTAAACGAATATATTCCAAGTTTTCATTTTGTAATTCTCCAAGAAAATTCCAGCCATAGACGTCATCAACATAACCATTTTGATCGTCGTCAATTTGATTATTGGGGATTTCATCTTGATTGATCCAAATGTTGGAAGCCAATTCAGGGTGTTGGATGTCCACACCTGAGTCAATGATTGCAACAACGACCTCTACCCCTTTTTTCTCTTGGATGAGCTCGGAATATGCTCTTTTGATGGAGATTCCAGGAGTTTGATTTTGAACCAAATCAAGTTTGGCCCATTGGTTTTTTTGGGATGTTGAAAGTTCGGTTTCTAAGGGTTTTTGGGTAGAGACGACGACAGGCTCTCCTTTAAAGCGAACCCCCGCACAGGAGACCAGCAAGATTCCTAAGAGGAGTAATAATTGTCTTTTCATAAGGCTGAATTTATATAGGCAAACAGATCAAACGTCACATTACGATTAGACGATAGTTTTATGAAAATAAATTTTTAAATGCATGCGTTTCATTCCGTCGGACACCTTTTTCTGTTTGCTGCACTGTAATCACTTCATTTAGAGGATCGTGTTCTAGGAACAAAAACCAATTTTCGTCTGCAGCGCGTTGCAAGATCAGACTTTTTTCTTCCAAAGTCAATAGGGGTCGTGTATCGTAGCCCATGATATAGGGAAGGGGGATGTGCCCAGCAGTGGGTAACAAATCGGCAGCGAAAAGGAGGGTTTCTCCTTGGTATTCTAGTTTGGGAAGCAATTGCTTTTCGGTATGACCGTCCACGATCAAAAAATCGACGCCTAAGGGCGTATTTACCAATTCTTTATCCGTGCCGTTTAGAAATTGAAGCTGTCCACTTTCCTGAATGGGACGAATATTCTCAGGAAGAAAAGAGGCTTTTTCTCTGGGGTTGGGATTCGTGGCCCAGTTCCAATGGTCCTGATGACACCAGAAGTGCGCATTGGGAAAAGCTGGAACCAGCATACCATCGGGTCGTTGCTCAATAGCTCCTCCACAGTGATCAAAGTGAAGGTGTGTAAAAACAACATCGGTGATATCATTCTTAGAAAACCCAAAAGCAGCCAAAGAGTTTTCTAGAGAATGATTGCCCCACAGGGCATAATGGCTAAAAAATTTTTCAGACTGTTTGGTGCCCAATCCGGTATCGATAAGGATCAGACGGTTATCTTTTTCAATCAAAAGTGAACGAGCAGCCATATCAATACGATTGTGGGCGTCTGGGGGATTGGTTCGCTCCCAAAGAACTTTTGGAACAACGCCAAACATCGCTCCACCGTCCAATTTAAAATTTCCGGTTTCTATCGGATAAAGGGTCATTATAAATTGATGATAATCCTGATGAAATTACAAATTAAGTTGCGAATCAATCGCCCTGCTTTTCCAAAATCAGATAGAACTCCCGAGCAAAGCTCAGCAAGGCTTTGATTTCGGAAACGCTGGCGGAACGATCTCTTCCTTTGATCAGGATTTTTTTGCCATTGGATTCAACGTGATAAATAGGGTGGCTTTCAAAGAAGAAGACGACTTCTTTGGTGAAAAATGCCTTGATGGCTTTTTTGTCTTCACCACTTAAGAAAAAGCGTTTGGAAAAGTCTGGAAAGGCTTCAAAATTTAAATCTTCAATGCCTGTGAGCTGGTATAAGGGCGTAAGAAAACTTTCGCGATCCAGAACAAAAACAGGTAAGGGCAGCGGGGAATCGATAAGCAAAAAGGAAGAGTTGAGGTCTTCCTTGGTAATAAAAATCCCTTCACTAAAAGAAAGGTCAAAGAATGAAAATGTTTTTTTTGGACTTGTGAGACGATTGGAGGAAAAGTTAAACTGTCGGGTTTTGAAAAACAAAAAACGATCAATTCCATTGCTTTTTTGATCTACTTGTGGGTTGTATTGCCATCCTAAGTCCAAGGCCAGTTCGCGAAGTGAATCTTGTCTTTTGGTAAAGTTGTCGCCCAAGCGTAATATATTGGGAACAGGATTAAAACGCCGAACCGAAAAAGGGTGAGCCGCTACGGACTCGTGGACATCTAATCCAATAATTTCAAAATTTCCATCTTTACGACTAAAACTATCTCGGTAGTCATTGAGCCCTTCCATAACGGTATGATCGACAAAGTCAGACAGGGAAAAGTCCACGATAGCATGTTCGTTTTGTGGAATTTCATCTAATTTGGCTTTCAAGCGGTAGAAGTTCAAAAAAGTGCAGAAGTGTTTTACACTGACGAAATAGGTTTTGCTTTCTTGTTCTTGATACATCAGGACATTAGGCTTGAGAAGATTTCGGCTGAAAAGGCCGAGACCTTTGGTCAAGAAAAGATGCACTAGAAAAGTGGCCAGAATTCCAGCTCCAATCCCACTAATCAGATTGGTATAAAGAGTGACCCCAAGGGTCACGGCAAAAATTAAGGCTTGTTCTTTACCAATCCGATAGATTCGCAAAAGGTTTTCAGGAGTGGCCAACTTATATCCTGTATAAACAAGAATGGCCGCCAAGGCGGGTAAGGGAATACGCTGAATTTGTGGCCCAAAAAGGAGGACGAAAAGAACTAAGAAAAAAGCATGGAAAAAGTTGGCCGAACGATTGGTTCCACCATTGTTGACATTGACTGAGGAACGGGCAATAACCGTAACCACATTGAGCCCTCCCAGAAACCCACTGACAATAGAAGCCAAGCCCAGTGCACGCAAGTCTTTGTTGTTATTGGATCGTCTTTTTAGGGGGTCTAATTTATCCACCGCTTTGATACTCAATAAGGATTCGATGCTTGCAATAAGCGTTATACTTAATACCACACCCCAAAAGTCAAGCTGTGTGATTTTGCTAAAATTGGGGGAGGGCAGACTTTGTATAAGATCGCTTGGTAGTTGGATGAGTAAAGCAGGATCTAGGGGCTGAGGTTGTTGAAGTATCAGCTCGTAGTAATAACTTAAAGCAATGGTAGCTACCACCACCCACATTGGTGCAGGGATCAGGTGAAATAAAGGATTTCGAATTCGTGCGTATAGAAAAAGAAAAACAAAACTGGCAACACCAATGACAGGAGCTAAGAGTTGCTCTGCAGTTAGAGTCCTAAGCTGTTGTACTGATTCTGGAAAAGCAGAAAGTTGCGCCAAGGTACTTCCGCTAACACTGGTGATTCCCAGCATGACATGGAATTGTTTGGCAAGGATACCAATACCAATAGCGGCGAGCATTCCCTGTAAGGCTGAAGCAGGAAAAAACTCACTTAAGGCCCCCAAGCGAAACAGTCCGAACAGGAATAACAATACCCCTGAAAAAATAATGGCAGCAAGAGTAAAATAATAGCCTTGAAGGGGATCGCCCTCACCTAAGACAGTAATGGCACCGAGCAAAACAATTACCAAGCCATTCCCAGGCCCTGTGATGGTCAGGGATGAGCCTCCGAAAAGGGCAACAACCATACCGCCACATATGGCAGAGATAACCCCAGCGATGGGAGGAGCTTCCGAAGCTAATGCCAATCCAAGACACAATGGTAAAGCAATCAAGGATACCACAAAACCAGAGAAGATGTTTTGAGGGAGTGTTTTGGCAAACACCCCGATGGAATTGTTTTTACTCATGGGGTTCAGGTGCTATGATTAAAACATTGGTAGGGAGTTCATTTAGAATATGTTCCAAATCTTTTGGGAACAAACGATGCCAAAAACGGCTTTCCTCTTGTGCGTTCATTACTAGGAGATCGGCACGCATCAGTCGGGCGTAGTGCCCTATCGAATAACCTCTTCGTCCAAAAATACTTTGAGATTGAGTTTTTATACCTTGTTTTTTTGTTTCTGGGATTTCTTTTAGAATGTCTTGTACACGTCGTTCTTCTTGGCGATTTAGTTTTTGTTTTCGTAAGGTAGCTTGACGTAAACTTCTGTCGTCGCTTACGGCTATTTTTATCTCCGACCGATTGATCTCTTCGACGAGTGTTATTTTTTGGGTTTTTAGTGCTTGGGCTACTTCATAGGCTTTCTCTACAGTATGTTGTGTATGAGGACTATCAAATCCATTGACAACCATATGCTGACAAGGGATGCGCTCTACTGATGGATGCAGCATCAAAAGAACAGAACAAGGGGCTTTTCGGGTCACTTTCCGGGCAATGGAACCGAGATAATAACGCAGCATATTCTCACGTTTTAAGGCTCCCAGCAAAAGCAAATCAACCTTCTCTTTTTCACAGGTAGCAACAATTACATCGTTAGGGCTACCCACTTTCCAAACAACAGATTGTTTTTTGGGACCTTTCGGAAGGGAGGCCAATAACTGCTCAAATTCTTGTTCTTTTTGCGTGGTTTTCTCTCCTACATGAAGGAAAATAATTTCGGCATCAAACTGAAGAGCTAAGCGAGCAGCCTCAAATATATTCGCCTTTAGATTCGGCGAAAAAGCAAATCCAATCAATACTTTCCTAAACACCATAGTTAACTCGCTTTTGCGAATTACAATATAATAATTTACGAATGCATCTGAGAAAGCTGCGGCGAATTAATCTTGCCCCATGTTTTTAATGGGGTAAAATGTTGATTTCAATCAGCCAGCGGTTGAAAGATACGCCTCGGCTGTGCGGTTTTTATTTTGAAATAGACAAGGACTTTCGGTACTAGCGAATCAAATTACCCTGATCATCCCATTGGGCAACGTCATTCCTTTTGTGGATGTCTAAAAAGTGACCTATCCATTTGGGGTCGTATTCCATTTGGTGCTCTTTTAGGACATCATTGGGAACACCATCCCAAATATTGGGTTGATTGCCTTGGTAGCCTAAATCTTTGATACCAACTTCTGAGGTGAAATAACCCGTGACGACCAAATTTCGCATTAAAGTAAAAAACTCAGATTGTTCCAGAAGTTCCTCGGTTACGGTATCTGGATAGGCGATGGGGTCGATGAGTTGCTGTTTTTGCTTTTCCTCCGTCTTGACAAAAGAGAGGTTAAACTCTGATAGTGCCCTTTGGTTTAAGGCGGTGAGTCCTCCCTTCAAAGGCTCTTGAAAATCGGGAAAGTCTTTGGCCATAAACTCAATAAAATCAGGAACCTCTGCTTTTTCGATATCCCCAACCTCATTGGCGGGCAGAATAAAATGACCCAATTGGATAATCATAGCCATTTCCTCTTGTGAAAAAAACTGTTGTGAAAGAAGATGGTTGTCATATTCAATTTCCTGGGGAGTGCGACCGTATTTGTACTTCCAAAGACTTTTAACAACAGCCTCTTTTTTTTCAGCCCAGTCGCATCCAGTTAATAAAAGCCCAGTCGCCAGTGTACCCGTTGCCATATATTTTATGCTATCTCTTCGATTCATACGATTAAAAGTTTTGTTGCTTGAACTGATTAACGATATAGTCTGACGTTCGCCATGAGAGCGCAAGGATTGTCCAGGTTGGATTTTTATCTGCTTGTGAGACAAAAGGCCCAGCATCGACTACAAAAACATTGTCGAGATCATGAAGTTTTTCGAATCGGTCTACAACAGATTTTTTGGGATCATTCCCCATTCTTGTGGTTCCTACTTCATGAATAATTCTCCCTGGGGTGTGCAGTCCAAAATTCTTATCCTTACCGGGTTTTTCCCCTAGCGGAATTCCTCCCATATTGACGATTATTTCCTCAAAGGTGTCGTGCATATGTTTTGCTTGTTTCAATTCCTGATCGCTCCATTGATAATGGAAACGTAAAACAGGAATACCCCATTGATCTTTTTTGTTTGGATCGATTTCACAATAGTTTTCTTTTCGGGCAATGGACTCTCCTCTACCGGACATTCCGACCAAAGAACCATAGTATTTTTTCACATCTTGACGCAGGGAATCGCCGTAGCCTCCTACGGGTTTTCCAAAGAAAGAATTTAAATAGTTAGGGTCAAAACCAAAACCATAACTAGGCGCGCCGAGACCCCCCCAAACTTCAATATGGTATCCCCGTGCGAAATCTAATTTTTTGTTGTCAAGCCACCATGGAGAATAGAGGTGCATACCACCAACACCGTCTTCATTATAGATTTTCCGGTTCATCAGATTGGGCACAAAGCCCATCCGATCTCCTCCAGTAGAATCATGAAGGTATTTCCCAATCAAATCACTACTATTTCCAAGACCATTGGGATGAGCTGAACATTTGGAATTCAGAAGAATCCGAGCAGTACTACAGGCAGAAGCAGCCATTACTACAACTTTGGCTTTGATGGAATAGTCTAGATTTGTTTTTTTGTCAATGTAATTTACCCCAGTCGCTTTTCCGTTACCATCTACGGTTACTTCTCGCACCATGGCATTGGTGTAAAGATCGATCTGTCCACCGGATTTTTGTGCGGGAAAAATCAAACACGAGCCGGATGAAAAATCGGCATATACTTGACAAGATCGGCTGCATTGATTGCAGTAGAAACAAACCCCTCGTTCTTGGTTGATTCTTTGGGTGAGAATAGACATTCTTGAGGGCATCACTTTTACCCCAGCTTTTTCAGCCCCTTTTTTATAGTAGAGTTCGTGAAGTCGCGGTTTGGGGACTGGAAGGAAAAACCCATCGGGTTCATTGTATATATTTTCCTTACTTCCAAAGACACCAATTAGCTTATCAACTTTATCGTAATAGGGTTTGACGTCGTCATATCCAATGGGCCAATCTTCCCCAACACCATCTCTGCTTTTGGATTTAAAATCTAGCGGTCCGAAGCGCAACGATATACGTCCCCAGTGATTAGTTCTACCCCCGAGCATTCGCGATCGAAACCAATCAAAGGTAGTCCCCTCTGCCCGAGTGTAAGGCTCTCCTTCAATATCCCAGCCGCCATAAGCCATGTCAAAATCACCAAAAGCACGGGAGGTACCCGCTCCTCTTCGCGGGGATTGATAGGGCCATTTCATTTGGGTAATCTGATCAGGATTTGCTGGGTCAAAGTGTGGGCCGGCCTCTAACAAAGCCACCTTTAAGCCGGCTTCACTTAGTACTTTTGTAGCCATTCCCCCTCCAGCACCAGAACCAACAATAACGACATCATATTTTTTTTGTTTTTTCAGTATATACATAATTGAACTATAAATTGAAGGAAATATCGGCTTTTGCGTAAATTAGGAACGCTCTTAGTGAAGAGCTTCTTTGTAAACACTCTATTGAGATTTTAAAGAATTAGAAAAAACCCATTCTAATAAATCATTTTCTTGTAAAGCATTATTCCAGATAAAGTGGTTATGCTCGGGGTAAGAGGTGAATCTTACGGGAGCATTTTTCTCTAATAGGCCATTATATAATTGTTGTGAAAATTCATGGGAAATAACCTGATCCTTTTTACCGTGGAAAAGCCATAGCGGGGTATGTTGTAGTTTTCTAACCCAACGAGAATGAGCTCCACCACAAATTGAAAAAGCAGCAGCAAACTTTTTGGGGTTTCTATACACGAGCTCAAGAGTTCCCATACCGCCCATGGACAAACCGCCAAGATAAATTTGATGTGACCTTATGGGAAATGAATCTTCAACATAATTTATAAATTCCTCAACCAGTTCTAATTGTTCATTTTTTCTTTTCCGTTTGAAAAAAGCATAGGGTTGTCGAGACTTGACCTTGGCCCAATATGTATTTTTTGAACATTGAGGAAAAACAACAATTGCAGGAAAGTTTTTTCTTACATCATTTTTTAGAAAAAAATCACTTCCGTGAGTTAGTTGTAATTCGTTGTCATTTCCGCGTTCACCAACACCATGCAGAAAAAGTATCAAGGGGTATTGTTTTGAGGAATCATAGTTTTCAGGCAATAAAAGCCTATATGGAAGTGTTTTTTTTGTTCCCTTATAAATGAGCTTTTGATATTCCTGCCCAAATACTAGACAAGAACAAGTTGTGATCAAAAGGAAGACAAGGGAAGATATTTTTTTATTTAGTCCTTTTGAAAAAAGTAAAGTTTTCATAAATTAATTTATAAAATAGGGGATAATTTATATCCCCTATTTGAATGGCAAAAAATAAACCAATAATATGTGTTTTGCCAAATTAAGTTTAAAGAATCATTTTGGTTTTATTTTGCCCACCATAGTTTTGTGGCTTTTACATCAGCACCCTGTTTCGATACCGCTGCTTGAACGTTGGCAGCATTTGATGTATATGCACTAGAAATATATCGCAATCTGTTTGCGTATGCCCCATTCATTGCACCAGAGAGGCTTCGAATATCATTGTCAGATGATGTAGTGATGGCTGAAGTTGGATACCCAGTGTCACGCACAATAGCCCATGCTTCGTATCCATTAGTATAGTTCGCTAACCATCTTTGGGTAGCAATTTTTTCTAACTTTTCTTCATTACTCCCAGTAAGTGCTCCCATTTTTGATGCTGCAAAATCATCTGTGATAGCAGTTCCCCAAAGGTTCATCGCATGCTCTAATCCAATTTGATAATGTGCTGCAGCATCACCTGATGCCAGGCCTTTGACAATAGCTTCAGCAATCATAAAGTGACTATCAGCAGCAGTCATAACCACAGAAGGGGAAATATCGCCACCTTCATTTGATTTATTTACAACAACGTCTACAGGACTTGAAAATAAATTTCCATTAAAGATTCCTTTAATGTTTGGACTTAACCTTACAGGAAGACCAATATGGTGAGTGTTTTCAGGCATTGTAATTGTTAAATTTGTATCAGTTTGAGACCATGTGTAGTCGGTATCAAGGACTAGACCTGCTTTATCTAAAGTATTTTTTAGAAAAGCAATTTGTTTATTGGAAGCCTGTGAGATGTCGATTGTTACTTCACCCCCTGCACTTGGCTTTGACATTAAGCTAAGTCTTGGGTCTTTTGATGATGACAATGCATTTACCATTGGCTCAGCAACTTTCCACTGACCACCCTCGCCAAATCCAAAATATATATCACCGTAATTACAGTGCTCGACCCAAATATTTCCAACTTGATTAAACGAAGTAAAAAGCGCATCAGAATCAGCTAAAACACCAGAGCTAATTGCTTCCGAAATTGCAGTAGCTGCAAAATCCTCCCCAGCCGCTCCATGAGCCCTCAAGCCCATTCTTAATTTTAAACTATTTGCCAGCTGTTTCCACTTCTGCATGTCCCCATTAAATAGCACATCATTTTCTCCTAGTCTATCAACCCCTTGTCCCGTTTCAGTTTTGTTACCAATAATTGAAATTGCTTGGCTTAATTCTGAAATTACACCTCTATAAATATCAATTTGCTCATCATATTTCGGGAGAGTTATTTCTGGGTCAGAGGCCTCTGAATAAGGGATCATTCCAACTTGATCCGTATATAGTTGATAATAGAGCCCTTTCATGATTAGTCCAATTGCATAATATTGATCATTTTCTAGCACACCACCTTCACCGACAAGATTCATGTAAGCAGTTAATGAGCTGTTGTATCCAGCCAACCAACCGTTAGTACCTTCTTGTAACCAACCAGTATATTCCCATCCAAAATTTCCATCCCAGGAATATTGTGAATGACCTCCTGCATGTTGACCAGCATATTGATCTTGATGAAATATTTGGCCAAACCATAAAGGACCAGCAACTGGTTTAAATAGCCCTTTTTGTAGACTAGTAACAAAAAATTTGGCACTGACATCAGATACAGCTAGAGCATCTGGTTGCACATTTATTTCATTGAAATCATCCGTACAGGATACCATAATTCCAAGAAATAACCCTAATAATAAAATCCTATTCTTCATCTTTTTTCTATTTACCATTAATTCTATTTGTTAAAATTTAAAAATTTAAAGTTAAGTTCATTCCAACACTTCTTATAGTTGGCATCTGATTGTGGTTTAATCCTTGTATTCCAAGGGATGTTCCCAGCATTACTTCAGGGTCAATATCTTCAGCTGATTTAGAAATGAAAAACAAATTCCTTCCAACTAATTGAAGATTTGCGCTTTGTAGGCCAATAGCATCTACCCCTGGAATTCTGTATCCAATTGATAGTTCTCTGAGCCTAATATTATCCTGATCATACAAATAATTTTCTGAAATTGCTGACATCGCTTTCCAGTAATCTTGCCCTGAAACATTTACCGTATTAGCCGTTCCGGTTTCAGTATTATTTCCTTGAACAACCACACCGGACTCACGATACTCTAAACTTCTCTCTGAAGCTCCAAATCTGTCAAGGTCAGCAGAAGTTTGAGAATAAACTTTACCCCCAATTCGTGCATCGATCAGAAAGCTAAATGTAAAATCTTTGTAGGAGATGTTGTTTGACCAACCTCCCAACCAGTCCGGTTGACCATTTCCTAAAAAAACATCAACATCTGAGGCAATTGGCGCTCCATTAGCATCAACCTCTCCAGTCCATTCTCTTCCATATATGTCCCCAATACTTCCTCCAGTTGTAGCTTTTATGCTTAGGTTTCCATCCGTTGAAGTGTTGTAGACAAAACTATCAAGGCCATCTATTAATTCTTCTATTTTGTTTTCATTTTTTGAATAAAATAATGATGTGTTCCAAGAAAGATCTGTAGTTTTTAGTAATGTCCCACCAAGAGCAATTTCAACACCGTTGTTAGTTACTTTACCAATATTGGATCTGTCAAACTGAAACCCTGTAGCAGCAGGCACCGGAACGTCAAAAATAAGGTCTTTAGTTGTTATATTGTAAACCGCAAGATCTAACGTCAATCTGTTTTTGAGCATACTAAGTTCAAGACCAAATTCTGAAGAAGTAACGGTTTCAGGTTTGAGATTTGGATTAAACTTTACTTTGGGTGATTGTAATTCAGTTAACCCAAGGTAACCAGCACCAGGCACTGTAAAGGTCTGGTTAAGTTGATAAGGCTCTGTATCATTACCAACTTCTGCTATACTTGCTCTTAATTTAAATAGATCTAGAAACTCTTGAGCAGGATCAATAAACTGGTTAAGTAAGGCAGACAGACTAGCCGAATTATACATGTAAGACCTGTTGTCTTCACTTAATGTGGAGGACCAATCATTCCTAGCAGATACATCCAAATATAAAAAGTTATCGTACGCTAAATTAACTGATCCGTATAATGAGTTAACTTTTTTAATTGACTGGGGAAACTCAAGTGGAGGAGCAACTTCATTTAAATTTGAAACAAAAAATCTTGTTGGAATTTTGAAGTTTCGTCCCGAAACAACCATGCCCTCAAAAGTTCTTTTTGACATATTACCACCGACATTGGCAACCAGATTAAGTTTGTCTGTTAGGTCACGGTTAGCAGTTACTAAAAACTCAGAATTTAGTTCTCCGAAAGAGTTTTCTCCGATTCTCAAAGCACCTGTATTTTCAAAATGTCGTCCTGGCTTCAGAATCCTATTATCTCTAACATTAGTCACATCAGCACCAACTCTAACAAATGCATTTAACCAATCTGTAAAATTGTAGTTAATTTTAAAGAAACCAAGAAATCTGTTTCTACGCACCACATTCTCGTCATGAAGTGTCATCCAATATGGGTTACCAGTGAGACCGTCATCATATTTGATAACAGCAAATTCTTCTGGAGTTGCAGGATTGTCCAGCTGATAGTTTCTTAAATCATTAGTAATAACGTTTCTTGGCATTCCATATACATACCCCAATAGTCCTTGTGCTCCATTGGTAGACGCTCTGTTGGTTACTTCTTGTGTGAAATAAGTTGCTTTTGCATCAATGCTTAACTTATCTGAAAGATCTGCTACCCCTCTTAAGTTAAAGTTATGGCTATTGAGATCAGAACCCTCAATCATTGACTCAGAAGAATTATTAGTGTAGGAAAATCTAACTGATCCGCTTTCTGAACCTTTGTCCAAAGAAACGGAAGTTATGTTTCGAAATGCAGATCTAAAGAAGTTACTGACATTATTAGGACGCGCTGTGTATGATTTTGTTGAACCATCATAATAGGGCTGAGAAGAACCATTTAAAGGAGCGCCCCACGAATCTCGAGTCCATGCAGTTCCAGTACCACGTTCTGGAAACGCCGCACCCAACAATCCCTGTCCATATTCGTTTTGAAAATCAGGCAGTAACATAGGGTTGTCAACATATAAGTTTGTTTTTACAGAAACACCTAATCTATCAGACTTTGATCCCTTTTTTGTAGTTATAAGAATCACACCGTTACCAGCTCTAGATCCATAAAGTGCAGCCGCACTAGGGCCTTTTAAAACAGTTACAGACTCTACATCATCAGGGTTGATATCAGTTATACCACCACCTGAAATCGAAGGCTCATAACTTGGTTGGCCTCCGCTGTCGTTTGAACCAGCAGTGCTTTGATTTCCCTCACCATCGCCTTGAATTGAGGCATTAATGGGCATACCATCTACAACAATAAGTGCTTGGGTATTCCCACCTAGGGAGTTATTACCTCTTATCGTAATTCGTGAGGCGGATCCTAGTGAACCCGATTGGGAGATTTGAAGCCCTGCAACTTTACCTGCAAGTGAATTAGCTAGGTTGTTGTCTTTAATGGTGTTTACATTACCTCCTGATATTTCGCTAACAGCATATCCAAGTGATTTTTTTTCTCTAGAGATCCCCAGGGCAGTGACCACAACTTCACTCAAAGAATCTGGCTGTAGTGATATTGAATAACTTCCATCATCACTAACTTGAATTTCCTGTGATGAATAACCTACATACTGAACAGAGAGCGTCGAACCTTCTGAAGCTTCAATTGAGAATTCTCCATTGAAATCAGAAGTAGAACCTTGACTAGTTTCAAGATTAAGAATTGTAGCTCCAGGTAAAGGAGTTCCATTTTCATCTGTGACATTTCCATTAATTGTGTTTTGGGAATAAACATTTGCTCCCAAAAGCATTAACGAAAACAAAAAATAAACTTTTAAAGTTTTCATAATTGGTTTGTTTTACCTCTAAATTTATTGCTTGATAGACACAAAACAACCATCATCTTGGTTTTCTAAGCTAAAAAATAAAATAGCTCTAGCATAATTGTGACTATAAAGCGCTGATTTATATATAATTATGAAATGCGTATTTTTACTTAAACCATTAAGTTAAAAACTAGTCATGAGTCAAAAGAAAATAGCTGCGTTTTTTGGAGTATCTGTAGCCACTGTTTCTAAAGCACTCAATGACAGTCATGACATTAGCAGAGAACTGAAAAAAGAGATTAAAAGCTATGCGGATAAGATAGGGTACAAAAAAAACTATTCTGCGCTTGCCCTTAGGGCCAGAAAATCAATCAAAAATATAGCGGTAATTATTCCAAATTTTTACAATCTTTTTTTCAACGAAGTTATTAAAGGAATTAATGACACTTCAAGGAAATATGGTTATAATACAATTGTATTGGAATCCAATGATTCCTTAAAACGCGAAAGAGAGTTATTGGATTATTTGCTAACAGGAATTGTTGATGGGCTGATTATTTCTCCTTCTTCTGAAACTATTAAGTTAAGGTCTAAAAATCACCTAATTGACATTAACGAGCGGATTCCAGTAGTGTTATTCGATAAAATTTTTGAAGGGATTGATTGTGGAAAAATCACTAATGACAATAGGAATTGCTCCTACATGGCTACGCAAAAATTGATTGATATAGGCTGCAGAAAAATTGGCCTTATGAGTGATATGTACAAGCTAAATATTGCCAAAGACCGTATTTCTGGATTTAAATCAGCAATCCAAGAAGCAGGACTTGAACTAAAAGACTCAGATATGTTTTTTTACACACAGGACTTATTTTATATTCACCAACTTCAAATATTCATGAATAACGGCTACGACGGATTATTTTGTATGGAAGAAAACTCATTGATTAAAGTCAAAAATTTTATTGCAAGAAGTAAATCAAAACGTTTTGAACAACTCAAAATTGTGGGTTATTACAGTCGAAAAGCCTTTCGCAAAGATGTGGTCAACGAGGTTGAACCCAATTATATTTATGTCGATCAAAACGGATATAAAATGGGTCAAGAATCGTTGAAGTTATTACTAAAGCGATTTGATATCAACAACAAAAACAGAAATGAACTGATAATTATTGATTCAGAAGTTCAAAATTTTGAATAATGAGTAGAAGCAACTTTTTGTTAAGAAAATCTTGCTGATATTTTTTTATTGCTTCATTAAATTAAAGTATAAAACAAGTAATTGATAGAATTGTTTCCAAGCACCATCAAAAGCCAGCTTTTCAGGTTGGATTTATAGCAATAAATACTAATGGTGAAATAGGGAGTGTTTAGCATACATAAAGGATTCAATCATACTTATTATTAACAGGGAATTGTCCAGAATAAACCAGCGGAGTATTACTACCAATAAGACGTTAAGATTCTGTTATTTTTTTTCTGTAATAAATGAGGAAGCAGGTAAACCTTCTTTGTTGAAGAGTGTTGCATTAAAATAATTGGCCCAAGCATACCTCGCTTGGATAGGGGATTTTACTTTTTTTGAGAAGAGACGAACTGTGTTATTTATTATTTTGGCATTGGCAAAATAGAATTTTCCGTCTTCCCCGGCCAATTCAAATCCCGAAAGCTGGTATGGAGCATAAAGCTCAGATCCGCCAGTATCAAAATATAAAACTAAGTGCTGCTCTTCAATGGAAAACCCTTTATAGATTGGCCCCATTGGGATAATTTCTTTTTTCCCATAGTTTTTGTTCAAAGCGATATTAGCCAATCTCAGTCCTACATCCTGTTTGTTTGCTGGATGAATATCATGTTCTTCTCCAATATCAAGAGTTACGACCATGGCGGTATTGTTTACCTCCAAGGCCTTTCTTTGTGCATCACGAAGTGCGTATGATTCTTCATGGTCTTTGTAGGTTCCACATGGGGCAATTTGAACAAAATAAAAAGGTAATTCAGCCCCCCAATGAGTTCTCCAATCTTCAATCATAGAGGTAAACAAAGACTTGTATTCTGAATGATTTTGGACATTACTCTCACCCTGATACCAAAGAATGCCTTTGATTGTAAAGGGAATTAAAGGTTTGATCATGCTTTCAAATAAAGTACTGTAGGCATTAGGATCTTGAATTATTCTTCCTTTTTTCAAAAAATTTTGTAGAGTATCATCTTTGTTGACTAACTCGTTGTAGGGTAGTGCGTGTTTTTGAAAATGTGAATCGAGGGAAAAAGCAATATGTTTGAATTTCAAAGGGCCTATATCCACTCGAATTTGTTCCTTGTCACTGCTGATAGATGCATTTCCTAAAAAGCCACCCTTACCCACGATATCAATTATACGCATGGCTAAGACATTCCCTCTTTTTTTTAAGAGCTCTTTTGGAATATCATAGGAACGATCTATGCAGCAAGCGATTGATTGTCCAACTAACTGACCATTGATATAAGTGTAATCTATATCATCAATCCCATCCTGGGCAGTAAACCTAAAGTTTAGATTAGGATCATTAACATCAAAAGTCTTTCGAATCCACAGAGCTCCATTTTCAGAAAATGTGTCGGGTTTAAAGACTTTTTCAAATGTAAATCTTGAATTATCATCTTCGTCTAGAGGATATTGGGTCCATTGGCTATCATCAAAAAGTGGTTTTGTGAAATCAAGATCTTGCAAAGAAAAATTAAGCCATTCTTCAACGCTTAACGGGTAGGGGTAGTTGTTTGAATTGAGGTAATCGCTGTTAGCGGCTTCAATTTTTTTATTCTGTTTCGAGATTTCTTTTTCTAGTGCTTTAAGCCCACCTTTTTTATGGATTTGAGAAGCTTCTTCTTGACTCAGAGGATTCTGAAGTAATTTATCTAAGCTAGTCCAGGCCTCTACTCTAGTTCCACCCCATGAGGAATTCACTATACCCACAGGAATGTTGAGTGTTTCATTTAATTTACGAGCAAAAAAATAAGCAACGGCACTGAAATATTTTGCATTTTCAGGATTTGTACGCTTCCAGGAAGCATCATAAACAGATACTCCGTCAAGGTTTCGAGGCATATTAAACATTCTAATATCAGGATAGGAAGCATTTTGAATTTCCTGTTTACTATTTTTAATTCGAGCAATCATAGGCCATTCCATGTTTGATTGACCAGAGGTAAACCACACTTCTCCAATAAGGATATCTTTTAGCACGATCTGTTGGTTTGTTGAAAAAAAGGAGAGGGTATAAGGGCCTCCATATTTGGGGGTAGGTAATTTAAGCATCCAACCTCCTGTAGAATCAATCTTACTTGAGCTGACTTGTCCCCATCCGGCCTCCACTATAATAGAATCTCCTGGGTTTCCTTTACCCCATAGATTTACTTTAGTTTCTTGTTGTAAAACCATATGATCGGAGAATAACGGGTGTAGCTCGAGTTTCTGAGAAAAGCTTAGGAAGCCACTTAACAAAACAGTTAGTAAGAAGAAAATTTGC
>CALITN010000182.1 GCA_938041595.1 uncultured Flavobacteriaceae bacterium
TTCAAAAGATGCACGAACCCAATAATCCAAACTCACTTTAAGAGTAGAATGCAATGGATGTATGTCGGGTATTAACCGTAGGTATGTCATGATCGTAGAACAGATTTGGGTGCTGTTGGATTAAAAATACTAAAAAATCTATGGCATCGAATTTCGAATAGACACTTAAAATTTAATTATCTTGAGTGTATGAGGATCGTTTTACTTTTTGTTGCTGGTTTGATCAGTATGGGCACCCAAGCGCAAGGCATGGAAAAAGCTAAAATTGATAAACTGGCGGATGCCTATTTCCTGTCAGGGATTGAAAAGCTTAAAGATTTTTTAAGGCTTCCCAATTATGGGGGGAATCCCGACAATATTGATCTAAATGTTAAATGGTGCTTAGAAGAATTCCAATCCTTAGGTTTCCATACCCAACTTTTAACCCAAGAAGGGGTAAAACATGTCTTTGCAAGTAGAACATATAACGAAAACAGCCCCACTATTCTTTTCTATCTTCAAATGGACGGACAACCGGTAGATTTTTCCGAATGGTTTCAGGAAAGTCCTTACGTTCCAGTTTTAAAGGAATGTTCCGGAGACAAATGCACCCCCCTTCCATGGGAAGCATTAACGGCCTCTTTTGACCCGAACTGGAAGCTGTTTGCTCGATCGGCATCCGATTCAAAAGGGCCTGCAGTGGCTTTTATACAATCCCTGCGCATACTGCAAGACAATGGCATTCCCTCGGAAGTCAATATCAAAGTAATTATGGATTTTCAAGAAGAGTTGGGATCCCCTAAACTATCGGCTTTGGTAAAATCGAATCGAGAGCTATTTGCCGCAGATGCGATGCTTATTATGGATGGTACACGCCCCCCAGGCAACCTGCCCACCCTCACCTTTGGAGCGCGGGGCATTGCAACCCTCAGGTTGACTGCCTATGGTGCCAAGAAAAACCTACACTCAGGCCAGTACGGAAACTATGCTCCCAACCCCGTTTTTGACTTAGCTCGAATACTGGCCTCTATGAAGGACGCCGAAGGTAAAGTACTCGTTAAAGGCTTTTATGATGGTGTAGCATTAAGCGAAGCGACGAAGACAATCATCAATGCGGTACCAGAAAACAAGGAAGAACTGCTTAATAATTTAGGGATTGCCGCAGCTGAAAAAATTGGAGCAACATACCAAGAGGCTTTGCAATATCCTTCGCTGAATGTCAGAGGATTAAATGCGGGCTGGGTCGGGAATGAAGTTCGTACCATCATTCCCTCTAAGGCTATTGCTGAAATTGATATGCGGTTGGTGACCGAAACCCCAGCAAAGCGACAAATCCAACTCGTGAGGAATCATATTGAAGCATTGGGATACCACATACTGGATCACCCACCTACTCCTGAGGAACGAGCATCCTATTCAAAATTGATCCGAATGGATTCACGAATAGGGTCATTGCCTTTTAAAACAGCTATTGATTCTCCTCTGGGTGCTTGGCTCGGTCGGTCAATGAAACATGTTTTCGGAGAAGGTAATTATGTTAGAATGCAGGCTACTGGTGGCTCACAGCCAATCGCCCCATTTATTTCAACGCTGGGCATCCCAGCGCTTTCGGTTCGCATTCCCAATCCAGACAATAGCATCCATGCTCCCAATGAAAACTTGCGCCTAGGGAACTTTCATGAGGGGTTAAAAATGTGTTTGAGCATTTTAACTCAAAAATATGAATGAGCAATACTTACTTCTAATTGCTACGGCAGTTGTCATAATCACGGTTCTTCTTGTAAGATGGATGAGTGAAGCAGAACAAAAGCTGATAAAATTATTTTTAGATTGGTTTCCAGCCATACTTTTTGCCTATGTGATTCCAGCGCTTTTCACTCATTTATCAGGCTTGGATTTATCTAAAGTTAAACTGCACGATTGGAGTAGGTCTTGGATAATTCCATTCACCATTCTTACAATCATGAGCGCCCTACCGTTTAAACAACTAAAGGTTGTAGGTGTAAAACCCATTATCGTTTTCGGAGTGGGTTCATTGGTCATTGCAACCCTCCCGGTTGTTTTGGTTATCCTATCGGGTTGGTATGATAGTCGTTATCAAGAAATGTTTATCGATCAAGAGTATTGGAAGGGATTGGTCCCCATCGTGGGCGGTTGGATCGGTGGAAGTACAAGTCAGCTCGTGTTGAAAGAACTCGTAGAAACAACCGAAAGTCTTTTTCTTTCCATCTTGGTGCTGGATACTATTTTGGTAAACCTATGGACGATTTTTATGTTCCAATTCATCAAAAGATCTGATTCGCTAAACAAAGCATGGGGGATCAAATCTGAATTTCCAATCATTCAACCTTCCAAAGTATCGAATGCATCAAGTCGAAAAAAAACAAATCTTTTTATGCTTGGGATCATTTTGATTTTGGTGCTTGTGACGCATTTTGTTCGTATGTCCTTTTTAGAGAGTATTGTGTTGCTTTCCATACTAGGACTTGTTTTGGGGAATTTTATCCCCTTTTGGAACCATCAACTGGTCTTAAAAATATCTGGGTTTTCTATTGTTTTGATTATGGCTATTTTGGGGCTAAAGCTAAACTTTACAAATCTCTCCCTTCCTTTTGCATTTATACTATTGGTCCTTATGTGGCTAATTCTTCACTTTGCTTTTATGCTTCTTACGGCCCGATTATTAAAAACAAATATTGCATGGGTAGCCATTGGCAGTGTGGCCAATCTTGGGGGGATTTCTACGGCTCCAGCCATAACCTCGGCTTACAAAAAGGAGTTAATGCCCCATGCAATCGTTTTAGCGATCCTAAGTATGGTGACGGGTACCAGTTGGGGGATGCTTACCATTTACCTTTTCCATTTGCTTTGAACATAAAAAGGCATTTATATGATGCATGATTTTGTTGTCTAGCAGCCTTTAAAAATTACAGATTTAAATCATTATATTTGAGAGTATTGAGTAAGTTATTGTCCATATCGCTGTCTTTTGTAATTCTTATCCAAAGTTTTGGGATGACCGTTTCGGATATTGCCCAAATGGATGAATTCATCGAGCATGCCCAGTTTCACAGTGCGCAATATGGTGATAACGTGCTTGTATTTATCTCAAAGCATTACGGTGATCTCAAAGCGGAACACGACCAAGAACACCAAGAAGAAAAAGAAGAACACGAAGAGTTACCTTTTCAACAGCATTCGCAGCTTTCTTCCATTCAATATTTTGTTTTAAATACTGAAAACGTAAGCGTTGATGCGCCAGAGTTTTCGGATTTTAAAGCTGATAATTTTCGCTATCTCGCCCTTTCCTCTGCCCTCTACTCCGACAGTCCTTTTGAGCCTCCTCGATACTCCTAAAGAGTTGATTCGTTATTATTTTACTTCCCGGATCATTTGATTCTGGGACGTTTGCATTAATTCTTCACAAAGCCTGTACACTGTATGCCCAAAGACAGTTGGCATTACAAAAGGCTTTTTACTATTTGTCAAAATGATTAGAGGTTCAATGCCCCTACTTGATGTATTTAAACAAAAAAAAGGATGCTCTCCTATATTATTGATTTTAGCCTAAAGAACAAATTCATTGTTCTGCTGATGACTCTCACCATAATTGGGTTTGGGTTGTATTCACTTTCTCAAATTCCCATCGGTGCGGTTCCCGATGTCACCAACAATCAAGTGCAGGTGATCACCACCTCTCGCAATCTGTCCACACAAGACATGGAACAGTTTATCACCTATCCGGTGGAGTTAGAAATGGCCAATTTACCGGGGGTGTTAGAAATTCGTTCCATATCAAAGTTTGGACTGTCAGTCGTTACGATTGTTTTTGAAGATGCCATGGGCACCTATTTACCCCGACAGCTTATTGCTGAGAAAATAAAATCCGCGACAGCGAAAATCCCAGAAGGTTTTGGAAGCCCCGAAATGGGTCCGATCACGACTGGGTTGGGCGAAATCTATCAATATATCTTAGATGTCACACCCGAATACAAAGACCAATACAACGCCGAAGACTTGCGAACCATCCAAGACTGGATTGTCAAACGGCAACTTTCAGGAATTCCAGGGGTTGTAGAAGTAAACTCTTGGGGGGGCTATTTAAGGCAATATGAGGTTGCCGTCAATACCGAAAAACTAAATGCCATGAATGTCAGTGTTCAGGAGGTTTTTAGTGCTTTAGAAAA
>CALITN010000183.1 GCA_938041595.1 uncultured Flavobacteriaceae bacterium
GGAGGCAATTATCCGTATCATCCTCTGGCTAGAGGCTTTGATCATTTTACCGGATTTTCTTCCGGACACTATTCTAGCTATTTTGATACCACCATTGAAAAAGATGGAGAAGCCTTTCTTGCCAAAGGCTATTTACCCGATGTCATTACTCAGGAAGCGCTTGATTTTATGGCACAAAACAAAGCGCAAAACAAACCTTTCTTTTGTTTTGTTACCTTCCAAACCCCTCATACTCCCTTGCATGTTCCTGACCGCTATTTTGATCCTTATAAAGCCCAAGGGCTGGATGCTTTCACAGCAGCCATATATGGTATGTGCGAAAATATCGATGACAACTTCGGGCGAATGTTGGCACAACTCGACGCTCTTCAACTCAAAGAAAACACCATTGTTATTTTCCTGACCGATAATGGTCCTTTAACCCTACGGTACAATGACGGTCTCAAAGGGCGAAAAGGAACAGTTGATGAAGGAGGGGTTCGCGTACCCTTTGGCATTCAATGGCCTGGTACTATTCCTGAGGGACAAAATATCGAAGGGGCCTGGGCTCATATCGATTTGCTTCCCACATTGCTGGATCTCACCCAAGTAAACGTGATGCCCAAAAACCCAATTGACGGCACTAGTTTTGCCCCCCGTTTAATGCAAGAACCACAGCGGCTGAATCGGACGCTCTTTGATAATTGGGGAGGACGTTTACGGTTGCAAAGAGACAGTTTATTGCTGACTCAAGATGGACTTTATGATTTAAAAAATGATCGTGGTCAAACCCAAAATCTTCAAGATCAACTGCCCGAATTAAAAACCCAATTACAGTCCGAATTTGATACGTGGGAAGCAACACTGCCAAAAAAGCCTAAAATCCTTCCCTTTCAACTCGGGCTTCCCCGCCAGCCCAAAATAGTATTGGAAGCAAGTCAAGCCTTGTTAAAACCACCTTTTGAGTTTCGAAAAGATCGTCGCCATACGGGTATTGCTTATCACAGCCTGCACGGCTGGGCCCATGATTGGATTGACTTTTGGACCGATACGCAAGCCTATGCCGTTTGGAATGTCGAAAGCTTAGAGGCCACCACCTATGAAGTATATCTAGAATACGGGCTTGATTCCGAAAACAAAAATGCCAAACTAGTCCTCAACGCCAAAGATCAGCAACTGAAGATTGAACAATTACCTGTATTTGAACCCATAGCGCTCCCGGATCATGATCGAGTGCCACGAACACAAGAAGCTCCAGCCATGCAATGGAAACTTCATAAAGTTGGAGAACTAAAATTCCCCAAAGGGAACTACCCGCTAAGCCTCAAAACTACAGTTATGGGAGACACACAGTCCATCGAATTAAAATCCATTCGTTTACATCCAAAAAAATAAAACTCATGCCAACACGAAGACAATTCATCCAAGCTACTTCACTGATGGGGATAAGCGCTTTTGTGCCGCTTTCTGTCTCCTTGCAAAGCACCACAAAAAGCTTACGAGCCAGTCTAAACCCTGGTGCCATTGGACTGCAATGTACAGCAGCCGAACTGCTGGACTATGCTATTGCCTTCAACTTTAAGGCGATTAGTCCTGTCCTAGGGGAATTGATTTCTTACTCCAAAACACAACAAAAGGAGTATCTCTCCAAAATGAAAGCCAATGATATAGTTTTTGACTCCGGAGGCTTGCCCATTGAGTTTCGAGCTACAGAAACTATATTCCAACAAGGGCTTTCATTTTTACAAACGAATATCCAAACCATTGCTTTCTATGGCATCCCAAGTTTTGTTACTTGGATCATGCCTACCCACGCGAAACTCACGTATCGACAAAACTTTAATCAGCACCAAGATCGGCTGCAACAAGTAGCTCAAGTGATGCGTAAAGAAGGGCTTCGTCTAGGATTGGAATATGTAGGTCCCAAGACACTTATGGCCCGTGATAAATATCCTTTCCTACACAGCATTGCAGAACTGCGGGAACTCATTTCCGCTATTGGAGAGGACAATGTTGGGTATTTACTGGATAGTTTTCACTCTTACTGTGCAGGCGATGACCCCAAAGCCTTAGACTTCCTTCAAGCGAAAGACATTGTTTCGGTTCAAGTAAACGACGCTGTAGTAGGACGAACAGCGGACACTCAAATTGACCAAGAAAGAGAACTTCCTGGCGATACCGGATTGATTGATCTCAAACCGTTTTTAAATATTATTCAATCCAAAGGCTATCAAGGGGGCGTCAGTGTTGAACCATTTAATCAAGTTGTAAATCAAATGGATGCTGTTGCAAAATTAAAACGGGTGCGTGCCTCACTTCAAAAAATTGGGGTATAAAAAGAAACCCTCTAAAGGTAGGGTTTCTTTTTAGCGTTGTGTATAATATTTACTCAGCATTCAAGAAAATAAACTTCTTAAAGGCCACACGATATCGCAAATCACGAAGTTTTGTAATGCCTTTGTAAGCGCTCCCTGCATCGGAAGAAGGGCCCGCTCCAACTTTTAGATAGTCAGAATATTTGTCATACCAATCTACCGTAAAATGCGTCCAGGCAATGTCCGTTCCAAAGTTTTCAACTCTTTTGGCTAACGACCATCCTTTTCGTGGAGATCCTTTGGCAATGGACTTGGTGAAGGCTTTTTCCATATTTTCATACGACTTGCTTTTACCATCTTTTACTTTCATAAAATTCAAAACAGCAATATCTGGATAGGTCGTCACCCCTGGCTGAAGTACTTCCGCCACATTGACCATTTGCGTTTGGAATACAATCTTTCGGTTTTCATTAATCATTTTAGCAATTTCACGAGCGTGTGCTTCGGTTAAATTGGGAAGACGCTTCGCCCAAGAAACCCATGACCAATCGTAATCATCATCCATTTTGTCCATGTCATAGACGGTTACGGCTAGGTGGGTATAGTCTGCTTGTGCCGTATCCACGACCTTCCATACATGCCAGCCCAAGACTCTTCCATCATCAATCAATCGTTGGTTGACTGGTTGAAAATAGGTTTTTAGGTGACTGTCATAAAGGCCTGGATTTTCAGCATTGATAAATGCCAAATCAAAAGCAATACGCTGTGCACTAAGGCTCAAAGAGACTAAAAGAAGCAGTGAAAAAAGATATTTTTTCATAAGAATAGATTTATGGTTTAGAGCTTCAATATAACAATATTCGATCAACAAATAAAGCGCTCTAAAATAACCTCTTCTACTACGAGATAAATCTGTACTCCTGAACTGGACCTACGACCAAAAAGGAAACAATACCTTA
>CALITN010000184.1 GCA_938041595.1 uncultured Flavobacteriaceae bacterium
TTTCCCGATGAAAGGCAATCGCAAAATGACTTTTATATGGGGTTTTATCTTTGGAGAAACGCACATCGCGATAGACCCGAAAAAGTTTGGTTTTTTCAATGCGATCCTCTTGATTAAGACCAGTGGTTACTGCTTCTGCCACCTTTTTAATTTCAGCCTCTAACGCTTTGAATTCAGTCTTATGTGTCTCAAACCATTCCCGATTGTTGTTTTTCTTTAACGACTTCAGGAATGTGAAAGTATCTTTAGGTACTTGGGTCATGGATCAAAGTTACATTATTATTTTTTGCGCCCTTCCAATACAGTAACGATGTCATTTAAGCGATAGCCCTTGGCTTGTAGCAAAATCAAAAAGTGAAATAATAAATCAGCACTTTCATTCAAAAATAAACTTTCATTATCGTCTTTGGCTTCAATAACGGTTTCCACCGCTTCCTCCCCAACCTTCTGAGCGATTTTATTGATTCCTTTTTTGAACAAATCAGCAACATAGCTTCGTGTATCAAAATTTTCTCGACGCGATTGAATGGTGCTTTCCAATTCGGTCAAGAAACCAAAAGAAGGACTATTGGTCTCCCCCCAGCAAGTATCTGTTCCTGTATGACAGCTCGGTCCTTTGGGATGCACTTTTATTAAAAAAGTGTCCTGGTCGCAATCCAAAGCACCGCTGACAAAAGTTAAGTGATTCCCACTTTTTTCCCCCTTGGTCCAAAGACGATTCTTACTGCGACTAAAAAATGTTACCAAGCCGCTTTTTTGTGTTTTTTCCCATGCCTCGGCATTCATATAGCCAAGCATCAGTATTTTTTGCGTTTGAGCATCCTGCACAATAGCAGGCAATAAACCGTCAGTAGATTTATTAAAATTGGGTTGGGTCATAGTCGTACGGGTATTTGATTGTCTTTTAAAGCTGCTTTGAGTTTGGGAATGGATATTTCTCCAAAATGAAAAACACTTGCGGCAAGCGCTGCATCTGCTTTCCCATGAATAAATGTGTCCGAAAAATGGGATATGTATCCGGCACCACCAGAAGCAATGATAGGAATCTGCCGTGATTGTGAAAGCTGTGCCAAAGCAATATTGGCAAATCCATTTTTGGTGCCATCATGATCCATTGAAGTAAAGAGAATTTCACCAGCTCCTCTATCTTCTACTGTCTTTGCCCATTCAAAAAGATCAATTTCTGTTGGTACCTTTCCCCCTACCAAATGTACCTTCCATTGTTTGTCAACTTGTTTCGCATCAATAGCAACAACCAAGCATTGGCTCCCAAAGGTTCGCGCAATTTCATCAATAAGTTCTGGGCGTTTTACAGCTGCAGAGTTCACAGAAACCTTGTCGGCTCCATGCTGCAAAAGTAGATGAACATCTTCTACGGTTGAAATACCTCCTCCAACGGTAAAGGGAATATCGATGGCTCGAGCTACTTCTTCAACCAGCTTGACCAAAGTTTTCCGACGATGTTCTGTAGCTGAGATATCAAGAAAAACCAACTCATCAGCCCCTTCCTCAGTATACTGTTGCGCCAGTTCAACGGGGTCTCCAGCATCTCTAAGATTGACGAAATTGATGCCTTTCACTGTCCGACCGTCCTTGATGTCCAAACAAGGAATTATTCGCTTACAGAGCATTAGCTTTTGTTTTTTGTGTTTAAATCCAGCCCCTCATAAAATCCCAGGGGTGCATTGATTAATTGTTTTACCCAAAAAGCTACCTGACCGGTATGATATGACAAATGTTCTACAGCGTGAAGAGCAATATCAACACCGCTCAAATTAAACCCCTGCACAGAATGTTCTTTTAACAACAGTGCTTCAGGGCATTTTTGAATGCACCTCTTGGCTGTTTCAAGGGTATTCTTTAAATCAGTCCAGAGTAGCTCTAAGTCCATTCCTTCTTGGGTGTTAAATTCTAAATCGCGATTTCGGGTATCAGCTTGTTGTCCCAAGGTGGAAATAATGTATTGCGTAATGTTACCTTTCAGATGCAATAATTGATTCCCGATGCTTAAGCTGTTTTCATTGGGACGTTCCCACAGCTGAGCTGGACCGAGTTTAGACAAGGCTATTTCTAACATTCGCGTGGCTTCCTCTATTCGGAAACAACAGCTTGCTTTAAAATGCTGGCAAAATTGACTTTCCATTAGCAGATAAATCTCATAAGATCCTTAAAAGTAATTCGATTTTCATACAACGCCTTTCCAACAATGGCTGCGTGACACCCAATTTCAGCCAGAATTTCCAAATCTTTCAATTGGCTTACCCCTCCCGAGGCCACCAACCTTAAATCAGGGAATGCTGCTCGTATTTTTTGATACAAAACTACAGAAGGCCCCTCCAGCATTCCATCCTTACTGATATCAGTGCAAATAATTTGTTGAATCCCATCTGCAACATAATCCTTCAGAAATGGGAGCAACTCAAGATCAGAAGTTTCTAGCCAACCACTGGTTGCTATTTTTTCATCGCGTGCATCGGCTCCTAAAATTATTTTATCAGGCCCATAAACCTCTAACCATCGTAGAAAAACAGTCTTCTCTTGTACGGCTATACTCCCACCAGTGATTTGTTTGGCTCCACATTCAAAGGCGATACGAAGATCATCATCCGATTTCAGCCCACCGCCAAAATCTATGTGCAAATTGGTGTGGGTTGCCAATCGCTCCAATACCTTGTAATTGATAATTTGTTTCGCCTTGGCACCGTCCAAATCCACAAGGTGTAGGTGCTGAATCCCATGATTTTCAAATTCTTTAGCGACCTCCAAAGGATCTTCACTATAAACCTTCTGCGTAGCATAGTCTCCTTGGGAAAGACGAACACATTTGCCATCAATTATATCAATTGCGGGGATGATTTTCATTGGTTGGGTTTTGATTTTGTTAGTGATAGAGGGGTTTTCATTTATTCCAGTTCAAAAAATTTTGCAATAAACGCTGTCCCGCTTTACTGCTTTTTTCGGGGTGAAACTGAACTCCTACAAAATTATTCTTTTGAACGCCAACACTGTAGTTCAATCCATAATGAGCTGTAGCGGTTGTTTCCGCTACCAATGGAGCATAATAACTATGTACAAGATACATATGATCATTTTCTTGGATGCCTCCAAAAATTGGGCCTTGAAGATCAAAAATAGTGTTCCATCCCATTTGGGGAATTTTGCCACTGGAAAAGCGTTTCACGGCGCCAGGGATAATCCCCAAACCTCTAGTAGCTCCTTCTTCCGTACTTTCAAATAACAATTGCATTCCCAAACAAATGCCCAGAACGGGCTGTTTTAATTTTGGAAGAAGTTGATCTAAACCTGTGGCTGCGAGCTTTTGCATGGCCATACGCGCTTCACCTTGACCGGGAAAAATTACTCGATCGGCATGGTTAATGCTTTCGGGATTGGCCGTGAGGGTTGCATCTACTCCCAATCGCTCTAGGGCAAAGGCCACACTTCGAACATTTCCAGCACCGTAATCCAAAATGGCTACTTTCATATGATTTGACTTTTCATTAGAGAAC
>CALITN010000185.1 GCA_938041595.1 uncultured Flavobacteriaceae bacterium
TTGGAAGGCGTGTAATTCGGTAGGACATACATAGGTAAAATCCTTAGGGTACCAGAACAAAAGAACTTTCTTGTTGTTTTTAACGGCTTCTTCGAGTACGTTAACTTGAATCGTATCGCCCATTTCATTCATGGCGTTCACTTTGAGATCGGGGAATTTTTTTCCTACTATTGACATGGTGTTTTATATTGAGAATTTATGCAAATCTAGAATTTTTTGCTGCCACTTCGTAACGAATAGATATCTATTATTTATAAATGAATAACACTATTTTATGTTACTGCTGGTTACTTTTTTAAAGTTCTGATTTTGATGTTGAAAGCCGCAAAAGCAAGGGTCATAAAAGGTGAAAGCCAATTGAAGATGGCATATATAAAATACTCACCTACGCCCACACCTAAAACCCCCGATTGGTAGGCACCGCAGGTATTCCAGGGAATTAAAACAGAGGTTACCGTGCCAGAATCTTCAAGCGTTCGGCTTAGGTTTTCAGGAGCCAGGCCACGGTCTTTATAGGCCTTTTGAAACATTTTCCCGGGGATCACCAAAGACAGGTATTGATCCGATGCTGTGATATTGATTGTAAGGCAAGAGGCGACAGTACTGGCAAAGAGTTGAAGCGTGTTTTGTGCCCAATTCAATAGGGCTTCACTGATTTTCTTTAGGGCACCAATAGCATCCATGATCCCGCCAAAAACCATTGCGCAAATAATTAGCCAAACAGTTCCCAACATTCCTTGCATCCCTCCAGAGGAAAACAATTCTTTTAGAATGGGGTCGGTTGTAGGAATTTGTGTAGAAACGGTAATGGCATCCATCAAAGTTCGGTAGGCCGCATAGGCATTGAGTACATCCCCTCCAGAAAGGACAAGTAAAAGATCTTTTTGAAAGAAAAAAGCGGTCAAGGCACCCAGCACAGTTCCAATAAACAAGGCTACCAAGGGGGGCGCTTTTTTGATAATAAGCATAATGACCACCAAAGGAACAAAAAACAAACTCCAATGAATTGTGAATTGATTTTCAATGGCTTGCAACAAAGCCGAGGTATCAGAGTCTCCGTTGACCGATTGTGTTAGTCCCAGGATAATAAAGACCACTAGCGTAATGACAACACTCGGTACTGTGGTATAGGTCATGTATCGGATATGAGTAAACAGATCCCCTCCTGCCATGGCCGGGGCGAGATTGGTCGTGTCACTTAGAGGGGAGAGTTTATCTCCAAAATAGGCACCAGAAATTACAGCTCCAGCAATCATCCCGGCGGGCAATCCCAAGGCTTTCCCGATACCAATGAGTGCAATTCCTACGGTAGCCGAAGTGGTCCAGCTACTTCCAGTGGCAATGGAGATCACGGCGCAAATAAGAATACAAGAAGGTAAAAAGATAGAGGGGTGAAGTAATTGCAGACCGTAATAAATCATAGCGGGGATAATGCCACTAACTAGCCAAGTGCCGGCAAGGGCTCCTACAAACAATAGAATCAAGATGGCTCCAGTAACCGATTTAAGATTGTCGGCTACTTTTTCCAACATTTCTTTATAACTCACCTGATGCATAAAACCAATAATGGCGGCTACAGCCCCCCCCACCAGAAGAATAAACTGGTTGGAGCCTCCCAAGGCATCATCGCCAAAAACACTCACATTGATTGCAAGGAGTACAATCAGAATCACAAGGGGTATTAGAGCGCGAGATAAAGAAAGGGTGGGTTGTGTTTCCATAGTCAAAAGGATGTTGACGTAATGTTACAACATTTATTTGTTTTTTGATTTCCTAGGAAGGTTTTTGTAATGCAAGTAAACTGTATTGATAAAACCTAAAATAATCCCGATACCGACCAATATATAGAATATGGTAAAAAGTTTGCCACCATCGGTCTGGGGCGAAAGATCACCATAACCAATAGTGGTCAGTGTGATGATCGAAAAATAACAAGCATCAAGCCATGTCCACCCTTCTAAGTAGTGGTACACAAAGGTGCCAATACACACAATAATGACGGAAACAATTAACAGACGTTGGTATTCTTTGTCCTTTAAAAAAGAAATGAAGTGAAAAAAAAGGGCATGAGTGTAGGGTTCTAAAGATTGTTGAGGCAATCGTGTTCAAAACCTAAAATACAACCTTTTTCAAAATCCAGTAAAAGCACAGTAGAAGCAAGAAACATTTGTATTTTTGTTGTTGAAAAATTAAAAATCAAAAAATGAATTCTTTTGACGTTGTCGTAATCGGTTCAGGCCCTGGAGGCTATGTAGCTGCAATCCGTTGTTCTCAGTTGGGAATGAAAACCGCTTTGGTCGAAAAATACAGCACTCTTGGAGGCACCTGTCTCAATGTGGGTTGTATTCCTTCCAAGTCACTTTTGGATTCTTCACATCATTATGAAGATGCAATCAAGCATTTTGATACTCACGGGATAGAAATCCCTGGAGAAATTAAAGTCAATTTGGAAAAGATGATCGGTCGCAAACGACAAGTAGTTGAGCAAACGACCCAGGGAATCAATTTTTTGATGGAAAAAAACAAAATCGAAGTTTTTCAAGGAATAGGCCGTTTCGTTGATGCGACACATATTGAAGTGGTGGGAGAAAAGACCCTCACCCTTGAAGCCAAAAACACGATTATAGCCACGGGGTCAAAACCAGGGAGTTTACCTTTTATTCAATTGGACAAGGAACGGATTATCACTTCTACAGAGGCTCTGGAGCTCAAAGAAATCCCAAAACATATGCTTGTCATTGGCGGAGGCGTTATTGGTCTTGAATTGGGACAGGTATACTGTCGTTTGGGGGCCGAGGTATCCGTTATTGAATATGCTGACCGCATTGTTCCTGGAA
>CALITN010000186.1 GCA_938041595.1 uncultured Flavobacteriaceae bacterium
CGCATTGGAATACAGTCAATCTTTCAATGGCTTACTCCTTTCACATCCCTCCAATAAGCTATTGGAAGCCAATGGCCAAATGCACGAAGGAATCACCAGTACAGAGCTCGGTCTCAAAGGCATACCCAGCATTGCGGAAAGCATCCAAATCAATCGCGATTTAGAACTCTTAGAAAATAGTGGAGGGCGTTTGCATATCCCTTTTATAAGTACTGCCGCTGGAGTGGCGCATATTCGAGCAGCTAAAAAGAAAGGGTTAAATGTCAGCTGTTCTGTTGGACTTCCGCATTTGTTTTTTGATGCCACTGCTTTAATAAGCTTTGACGCTAACCTTAAACTCTTTCCCCCTATACGAACCCAAGAAGATCAAAAAGCCCTACGTGAAGGTTTACTCGACGGTACCATTGACTGTGTGAGTAGTATGCATCAACCGATTAATCCAGAAAATAAGGATCTAGAGTTTGAATTGGCACTGCCTGGAAGCATCGGCCTGGAAGCCTGCTTTGGTATCTTATCCTCTCTATTTCCATTAGAACAGGCGGTGCGATTTTTGACCCGTGGAAAAGCGATCTTTTCCATTCCACAGCCCCAAATTGAAGTTGGTCAAGTGGCTGATTTTACTTTTTTTGACCCTACTCAAAACTACCCACTCTCCCCATCAGATCTCTTTTCCACATCCAAGAATTGCGCCTTTTTGGGGCATCAATTGAGTGGAAAAGTATTGGGGTGTTACCATAACAAACAATTGCATTGGAATGCCATCACCTCCGCTTGACAGCCCTCTAGATCATCTCTACCGTCCAGCCCAGACTGGCAATAAACCGTCCGCTGTTTTGTTCTTATTGCATGGGTATGGCAGTAACAAAGAAGATCTTTTTTCGTTTTCAAATTACCTCCCTCCTCATTTTGCTGTCATTGCCTTGAATGCACCCATTGCTCTTCCTTTTGGAGGCTATGCTTGGTATGAGCTTGAGTTTACTGCTGACATGAAGCGATTGAGTAATTATGAGCAAGCCCATAGCAGTCTAAAACGTCTTAAAGAGAATATCGAACATTACTGTGATCAATACCAATTGGACAAAAGTCAGGTAAGTTGCCTAGGGTTTAGTCAGGGAGCCATTCTGAGTTGGGCTTTAGGCTTAGATGCCCCCAAGCAGATTCAACAAATTATTGGACTCAGCGGGCTGATTGATCCAGAATTGCTGCTGCAGCCCTTGGACACCTATCGCGATATTGTCGCTTTTGCTTCCCACGGTAGAGAAGATGCCACACTCCCCATCGATTACGCCAGAGAAAGCATTGGTACACTAAGCATAAAAAACCCCGCCATTTCTTACAAAGAATATCCTACAGGACACACCATCAGTCAAGAAAATTTTAATGACATGTTACAGTGGCTAGTCCGCCAGCGGATATAAAAAGGATTCTTGAACGGTGAAACGAAAGCTTCCATTTTTGAGTTTTCGGTAGCTTAGGAACAATTCCCCCCAATAGGTACCGTCGGTAAAGTCAGCCAGAATCCATTTGTGATTAAGCACCTTAACCTTGTTGATCAAAAAACCGCCCTCCCCCATGGGAACAAAAGGAACCAATTTTTGGTCATTGGCCAATAGATTGGTTTCGTAAACGGCATCCACCAACTGACTTTCAAGAACCGCTAAGTCTTCCTCTTGAAAAAACACTTGTGCCCCTTCATTTTGAATCAGTGAAAAATACACTTCATCATCCAAACGCTCTTGTAAAACCTGTACTGAATCTTGCAGTTGTTTCCGCAATCCTACTTCTTTGCGCCAATCGGATTCTATACTATTGAGTACTTTATTGGAATTCACCAACTGAAAAATGAGAATCAAAAGCGTAAAGACGAACAAGTAAATAAAGATTTGTTTTTTCATATCAGTTAGATTCAATTTGAAGATTGTCGTAGGCCAAAAAAACTGTATCGGGGAGTTGCTGTGAAACCTCTTCGTGAAAGCCCAGCAGATGGCTTATATGGGTGAAATAGGTGCGTTTGGGTTGCAATTCATTCACTATTTGCAGCGCTTCCTCAAGATTTAAATGCATCGGATGGGGCTCCACCCGCAATGCGCTAATTATGAGCACATCCAGGTTTTGAAGTTTTTGCCGTTCCTCCACTGCAATGGTTTTTACATCGGTGAGATACGCAAAATCATCTATTCGGAATCCCATTACAGATAATTGATTATGTAAGACTTCAACGGGAATAACTTTTTTTCCTCCCAATTCAAAAGGTTCGTCTTTGTGGAGTGTGTTTAAGTTTGCAGTAGGTGCACCCGGATACTTGTTTTCTGTTTCAAAAATATAGGCAAAGCGCTGGCGAAGCGCATTTTGCACTCGGGCATCGGCATAGAGCTCCAGTGCTCCCTGACGGAAGCAGAATGGGCGAATGTCATCCAAACCTGCTGTATGATCGGCATGCTCGTGTGTAAATAGCAAACCATCTAGGCGAGGAATAGGATTGGCCAAAAGCTGCTGACGAAAGTCTGGACCGCAATCAATAACAAAATATTGTCGATCCCATTCAAGCAATACCGAAACACGCAAGCGCTTGTCTCTGGGATCATTACTTAAGCAAACGGGGTGATCGCTTCCAATAATGGGAATTCCCTGTGAAGTGCCAGTTCCTAGAAAAGTTATTTTGAGCATGCGATAGCCAAAGATAAATATTTGTCCCTATATAAAAATGTGTAATTTTAAGGTATCAATTGCAACCTATGAGTCCATCCCTTCCCGGTGATCAATCTTTTGAAAATCGCCCTTCCATTGAAGCCAAAGCCCTACGAATCAATCTCAATCAACACATTTACGGAACTTTTGCCGAGATCGGTGCCGGTCAAGAAGTGGCGCGTCACTTTTTTCGCGTAGGAGGTGCTTCTGGTACCATTGCCAAAACCATTTCGGCCTATGACAAAAATTTTAGTGACACCATTTATGGTGAAGAAGCCGATGGCCGCTATGTAACCGAAGCCCGTTTGTACAAAATGCTGGATCACGAAATGCGCTTGCTGGAAAGCCGCATCCCCAAAGAGCAGCATCCCAATAAAATGTTTTTTACCTTGGCCAATACGGTAGCTACCATTGACTTTGCCAAAAAATTCAAAGGGCATGGCTGGATGGGTATCCGTTTTCAAACCGCACCCGATACACCCTACAACGAGATCACCCTACATGTACGTTTTCATCAAGCTGAGGCAAGACTGCAACAAGAGGTTCTCGGTTTTATGGGGGTAAATCTGGTCTATGGAGCTTTCTATAAATACAACGAGCCTAAAAAACTGCTCCGGTATCTCTATGACTATATTGATGATGACGCAATTGAAATTGATACCATCAATTTCAAAGGACCATTATTTGAAAAGGTTGACAATCGTTTGATGAGCCTGCAATTGGTCAAAAACAAAATGACCGAAGCCGTAATGTTTGACTCTTCTGGAAACAACATACTCCCTGCCCGTATTCTGTACAAAAAAAATATCTTGGCCCTACGGGGTAGTTTCCGACCTGTAACTCGGGTTAATATTGATATGTTCGAAAAATCCCTTGATATTTTTCTCAAGGAAGAGAATGTTGAGGAAGACAAGACTGTTGTCATTTTTGAAATCACCCTTTCCAATCTGATGGCACAAGGAGAAATAGATGAGCAAGATTTTATGGATCGCGCCAAACTCCTCTGTTCCCTAGGACATATTGTAATGATATCCAACTTCAAAGAATACTATCGACTGGTGGACTATTTCTCGGCCTATACCAAAAAACAAATGGCCTTGTCCATGGGAGTTAACAACTTCATCGAAATTTTTAAAGAAGATTACTACAGTGACTTGAGTGGTGGGATTTTAGAAGCCTTTGGAAAAATGTTCTACAACAACCTTAAAGTGTATCTCTACCCCACCAAAAATCCAGAAACACAAGAAGTGGTCAACAGCAATAATTTACGACTGCACCCTCGAATGAAAGACTTTTATAAATTCTTTAAATACAACGGTAAGATTGTCGATATCTTCGACTATGAAGAAGCATATCTCAGTATTTTCTCCCGTGATATTTTAAGTAAAATAAAAAAGAATGAAAAAGGCTGGGAAAAACAATTGCCAGAGGGGATTTCGGAAATGATTGTGAAAGAAGAGATGTTTGGATATAAAAAATAATCCTTTAGACAGCCTTCAAAAAACAACAACAATTTTGATGCATGCGCTGAATAATGAGGATGGCTACTGATTTTTAAAAGATACGCCTTGGAATTCTAACGGGAATTCGTTTGTTATCCTTACCTTTTATAGTATGCTAAGGCTTTAAAAGTCTAGGTATCCCCCAATATTTGTGCAGCGTGCTCTTTGGTTTTGACCTTGTCAATCACTCGGCTGCAAAGGCCTTTTTCGTCGAAAATAAACGTCTTGCGGTGAATCCCATCATATTCTTTTCCCATAAATTTTTTAAGTCCCCAAACTCCAAAGGCTTCGATGACAATCTTGTCTTCATCGGCCAATAGGGGAAATGGAAATTCAAATTTGTCTGAAAAATTTTTTTGTTTTTTCACACTATCAGCACTCACACCCAATAAGGCATAGCCTTCCTTTTTTAATTCAGCATAGTGATCGCGTAAATCACAGGCTTCGGCCGTACAACCTGGGGTGTTTGCTTTGGGATAGAAAAACACCACCAATTTTTGGTTCGCATAATCGGTATCACTGATAGTGTTTCCATTTTGATCATTAACGGTAAAGGGAGGGAGCTTGTCTCCTACTTGTAAGGTATTCATAGCATTTTTGTTTTCTTTGTTCAAAACAAATGTACGCAATGCTAAAAAAAGAAAAAGTAGCCTTTGTCATGCATACGCTTGATGCTCTCTATCCAGAAATCCCAATTCCTCTGGATCATTCAGACCCTTACACCCTGTTGATTGCGGTATTGCTATCAGCCCAAAGTACCGATGTGAGGGTAAATCAAATCACGCCCCTGCTTTTTGCTAAAGCGCGTCGTCCTGAAGATATGGTCAAGCTTTCGGTGGAGGAAATCCGTGATATTATCCGGCCTGTAGGTCTTTCTCCTATGAAATCCAAAGGGATTCATGGACTGTCAGAAATTCTTTTGGAACAATACGATGGGCAGGTTCCTCAAACCTATGAAGCTCTGGAAGCCCTTCCTGCCGTAGGTCACAAAACAGCTGCTGTGGTTCTTTCACAAGCCTTTGGTATTCCCGCTTTTCCAGTAGACACCCATATTCATCGCTTGTTATACCGCTGGGGGCTCAGCAATGGCAAAAACGTGGTTCAAACCGAGCGTGATGCCAAACGTTTATTCCCAGAAAAGAAATGGAATGCACTGCATTTGCAAATCATTTGGTACGGAAGGGAGTATTGCCCTGCCAGAGGATGGGATATAACAAAAGACCCAATCACCCTAAAAATAGGACGAAGGCCTCTTGTTAGAAAAGAATTGGAAAAGCTTAATTCTTAAGCCGATCCAGTAAATCTTTTTCAGAAACTTTTTGATCCTCATAGGCTTTCGAAAAAGCCATAATGCGCTTGATTACAAGGTCTCTAGGCACAATGGGACAGTCGGTTTCGTTTTTTTGTGGTGTAGCGTAGTCTTTTTCCATTCAGTATTGTTTTCGTTTATAACGCAAAGCGCGTGAATATATTGCCCTATTAGGACAAAACAATTTGATTTTCTTCAATTAATTTCCGCAAGTTGATAATCGCATAACGCATCCGTCCTAAAGCGGTGTTGATACTCACTCCTGTTGTGTCGGCGATTTCTTTAAAGCTCATTTCACGGTAAACCCGCATCATGAGTACTTCTCGCTGGTCTTCGGGCAGTTCCAAGATCAACTTTTGCAAATCGTTTACGATCTGATCTGTGACCATGGCATCTTCAGCGTTTACCGAGCCATCGCTGATGAATTGAAAAATATCAAAATCATCGCTGCTTTCAAATTTTGGAATGCGATTGCTTTTTCGAAAATGATCAATAACTAGATTGTGTGCTATTCGCATAACCCAAGGCAAGAACTTTCCTTCTTCGTTATACTGTCCGTTTTTGAGGGTTTTAATCACCTTGATAAACGTATCTTGAAAAATATCTTCTGTCGTATCACGACAATGCACTTTGGAATAGACAAAGTTAAATATACGCTGTTGGTGGCGGTTGATCAGCTTTTCCAAAGCCCATTCGTTGCCATTGAGATAGTCGGATACCAAAAGGGCATCTTCAGAAGTGGAGGGTGTTGTTTGTGACATAACAAAAATACTTTGAATGCAGTTGCATTCGGATGAAACATTGCGTTTTTAAAAGTATTCTTGTTGTATAGGCGTAGTATTTGAATGCAATATACTACATTTTTTTATTTCCAAAAAATTTGCCAGCCCAGAGTATATCGTAATTTTGCGCATTGCGCTATGAAAAACATTCAACAACTCGATCCCAAAAAAAACATCATTATCCAAGGGGCGCAACTGCACAACCTCAAAAATGTGTCGGTAGCCCTCCCTCGAAATCAATTGATTGTTATCACTGGGTTGTCCGGATCTGGAAAGTCCTCTCTGGCCTTTGACACCCTTTACGCAGAGGGCCAGCGGCGGTATGTTGAAAGCTTGTCTTCCTACGCCCGACAGTTTATGGGACGCTTGAATAAGCCCAAAGTGGAGCAAATTCGCGGGATCGCTCCTGCCATAGCCGTAGAGCAAAAGGTTGCCACGGCCAATCCCAAATCTACCGTGGGTACACGTACCGAAATTTACGATTATCTAAAGTTGTTGTTTGCTCGTGTGGGGATTACCTACTCCCCTATTTCCAACGAAATTGTCCGTAAAGATACCGTCAGTGATGTTATCAATAATTTAAAAGAAATAGACGCTGGACAAAAACTACTCCTTTTAGCTCCTGTACTAAATAATAGCCAACGCAGTGCGGAAGAAGTGTTTAAAATCATCAAACAACAAGGCTTTTCTCGTATTTATTCGGAAGGAAAAATGCTTCGTTTGGATTCGCTTGACACTGTGCCAAAGGCAGCCTTTGAACTCGTGATTGACCGAATTATTGTTCGGCATGAAGAAGACTTCTATCAACGGCTATCTGATGCTATTGACTTGGCTTTTTATGAAGGCAAAGGGCAATGTAGCTTGCTTTGCTTAGACAATAACAAACGGAGCCATTTTTCAAACGCCTTTGAGCGCGACGGAATGCGTTTTCATACTCCTGGGGTTCATTTGTTCAGCTTCAATAATCCTCATGGAGCTTGCCCAACCTGTGAAGGTTTTGGCGATTTGATGGGAATAGATCCAGAATTGGTCGTTCCAGATACCAGTTTATCCGTTTATGATCATGCTATTGCCCCTTGGCGCGGCACGGGTTTTAAAAAGTATTACCAAGACCTGGTCACTAATGCCTATGAATTTGATTTTCCCCTCCACCGTCCCTATTTTGAATTGACCGATACCGAAAAGGAGCTGCTATGGAAAGGAAATAAGTATTTTGCTGGAATTGATCGTTTTTTCAAAAAACTGGAAGCTAAAAACTATAAGATTCAAAACCGCGTATTGATTTCGCGATACCGAGGCAAAACCAAATGCCCCGATTGTCAGGGCAGTCGCTTGCGCAAAGAAGCAGACTATGTGAAAATCGGAGGAAAAAGCATCTCAGAATTGCTGAATGTTTCTCTGATTGAAGTACAGGCCTTTTTTCAACAGCTTCATTTAGACCCCCATCAGTCGGCCATCGCCGACCGTTTGCTTCAGGAAATTAATAGCCGTATCCAGTTTATGCTTGATGTAGGTCTGGGCTATTTGACTCTCAATCGACGATCCAACACCCTTTCTGGAGGTGAGTCACAACGAATCAATTTAGCAACATCTTTAGGAAGCAGTTTGGTTGGCTCTATGTACATTCTTGATGAACCATCGATAGGTTTGCATTCTAAAGACAATGAGCGATTGATTGGCGTTCTCAAGCGATTGCGGGACTTAGGAAATACCGTAATCGTGGTTGAACACGATGAAGAAATCATGCAAGCCGCCGATCGTGTGGTTGATTTGGGACCAGAAGCAGGAAGTTTAGGTGGTGAAATTGTTGCCGAAGGAACCCTTGAGGAAGTAAAGAAAACCAACAGTCTTACCGCCCAGTATCTCAACGGAGTACAATCTATACCCGTTCCTGAACAGCGCAAAATAAATTCCAAAAAACTGGAAGTTGTTGGGGCGCGTGAAAACAATCTTAAAAATATTGATGTCACCATACCTCTAGGTGGATTATCGGTGGTAACGGGTGTTTCTGGAAGTGGAAAATCAACATTGGTAAAGAAAATTCTTTATCCTGCCCTATTGCGTAATTTTGATATTTATACCCAGAAACCAGGAGAATTTACCGAACTCAAAGGAGACCTCTCTGCTCTAGCCGGAGTGGAGTTTGTCGATCAAAATCCTATTGGGCGGTCTTCCCGATCCAATCCAGTGACCTATATCAAAGCCTATGATGATATCCGTACTTTATTTGCTAAGCAGGTTCTCTCCAAGCAGCGGAATTTTCAACCCAAACATTTTTCCTTTAATGTGGACGGAGGGCGATGTGATCATTGCAAAGGTGAAGGGGTCGTAACCATCGAAATGCAATTTATGGCAGATGTGGTTTTGGAATGCGAGCATTGCAAAGGAAAACGGTTTAAGAAAGAAGTTCTTGAAATCAAGTATCAAGGCGTTTCTATTGATGAATTGCTATTGATGACCGTGGACGATGCCATCAACTTGTTCACGCAACATGGTGAAAAACGTTTGGTCACCAAACTGTCTCCTCTTCAACAGGTAGGCTTGGGGTATATAACATTGGGGCAGTCTTCTGCCACCCTATCGGGTGGAGAAGCACAACGAATCAAGTTGGCGTCTTTTATTGGACGCGGCAATACGCAAGAAAAGCTCCTTTTTATATTTGATGAACCCACCACAGGCCTCCATTTTCACGATATCAAAAAGCTGCTAATCTCCTTCCAAGCACTAATCGACAAGGGACATAGCATTTTGGTGGTGGAACACAACCTCGATTTGATTAAATGCGCAGACCATATCATTGAATTGGGGCCCGAAGCGGGCGATCAGGGTGGCTTTTTAGTGGGTCAGGGTACTCCTGAAGAGATTATCCAACTCAAGAAATCTTACACTGCACAATACCTCAAAACCAAGTTAGCTTAGGTCAGAGCTGTCTCGATTCAAATAGGATGTAATCCCTTTTAAACTTCCGGTAATGTAGAGCATTCCTGTATAGATAATGCCAATGCACGCTGACTTTACAAGAATATTCACAATCGGTTGAAAGGGAAGTACAACCCAGTAAAAAATCATAAACAACAAACCGATACAACCCAAAATTTTTAGGGTATCCCTGCTGAAGGGATGTAGTTGCATTTTAACCGCAATCAATGTGATTTTCAAACTATTGATCACTACGATGACTATCAAGGTTGCATAGGCCGCTCCTAACAATCCATAGCGTGGGATAAAGTATATATTAAGTAGGACGGCTAAAATAGCCGAAAAAATACTAAAAAACAGGACGTAT
>CALITN010000187.1 GCA_938041595.1 uncultured Flavobacteriaceae bacterium
CCTTTGATTGAAGTAGAACGAAATTATGACAAATGGATTCGAAACCTGTTGTGGACCTTGTTGATTCTTATTTTGGGCCTCGGCGGATTCTATTCATACTTTGTTTTACAAAAACGAAAAAGGGAACGAGAGCAACAGCTTCCTCCTTTTGATCAGGCTCTTCAAGACCTAAAGTCCCTAGAAGCCCGAATTCCATCCAATCAAGAAGAATTTAAATCATATTATTCCAAACTTACAGACATCGTTCGGCGTTATTTGGAAGAAGAAGCCAAGGTAGATGCCTTGGAAAGCACCTCCGATGAGCTCTTACAAAAATTAGAGCTCCTGCAAGATGCAGGAAAAATCAACCTCCAAACGGAGACCTTAAAAAATCTGAAACGTGTCTTGGGCACAGCAGACTTGGTTAAGTTTGCTCGTTCCCTTCCCGAACACGGGATTGCCGCTATTGACAGAGAATTGGTAGAAGAAGTGGTCATCGATACCCAAAAGGGATTGCCTGAACCTACTTTGGAAGAAATGCAACAAAAAGCGGCCTATCAGAAGTTGCTTCGTCAGCAAAAACGTAAAAAACGAATCCAAATTCTTGGGATGACGGCTCTGGGACTTCTCCTTCTGTCATTTACAGTTTCCGTTTTGTATTATGGCTACTATCCCGTTCGCGATACCCTTGTAGGCTATCCAACCAAAAAGCTAGACAACAATCAATGGGTCACCAGTATGTATGGAACCCCTCCAATTCGAGTGTCTACTCCTCGTGTTCTAAAACGGGTGGAATCGATGGAAGCCAATGTGTTTAAGCACTTCATTTTAGGAACTCCTGACGATGCTTTTTTTATGGCCTTAAAGTTCAGCGAAAAGCCCACGAAAGAAGCCGAATCTAAAGAAGAGACTTCATCACCGAATGTGGCTACCGAAGCCGAAGTGCAGGCTATTATAGATGCAACCATTGAGAATTATCAGAAGCTGGGGGCAACCAATATATTGATCAATTCAGAGGTGATCACCACAGCCTCTGGTATTCCTGCCTTAAAGATTTACGGGACACTTGATTACCCAAGGAAAGGAGAAAATCAGCGGACTCGTAACAACTATACCAGTTTGATTTTTGATTTTGAAGAGGGGAAAATAGAAATCACATTGATGTATGGAAAAGACGATCGCTATGGAGGTGGGCTGGAAGAACGAATCGTCGATAGTGTGGAACTCATTAAAGAATTATAAGCAGTGCTAAACGGAATCTATTTTGCGAATCCCCATTACCTTTGGCTGTTTACGGTTTTGCCACTTTGGCTGGTGTGGGAGTTTATGACACGCAGTCAATCCCAGCCACAACTCCGATGGTCCTCCTTGGGCGGTTTTGGCAAAAAGCACCGAGGTCTGGCGCGGTTCCGTTCTTTGTTGTTGGTTTTTCGTTTTTTGACTCTTTCCGCTTTGATCCTTGCTCTGGCACGCCCCCAAACCAAAGACGTTTCTACACGTACGGTTACCAATAGCGGGATTGATATTGTGATGGCTATAGATGTTTCATCGAGTATGTTGGCACAGGACTTGAAACCCAACCGCCTCAATGCCCTCAAAAGAGTAGCCAGTGACTTTATCGGAAACCGCGTTAGTGATCGGATCGGACTGGTGGTTTATGCCGGGGAAAGTTATACCAAGACTCCCATCACCAGTGATAAGAATATTGTAAAAAAGAGCCTTCGAGAGATTAATTTTGAGGGATTCATTGAAGATGGTACGGCCATTGGAATGGGATTGGCAACTGCCGTAAACCGACTGAAGGACAGTCGCGCAAAGAGCAAAGTGATTATTCTATTGACAGACGGTGTGAACAATTCTGGGTTTATCGACCCGCGGATTGCAGCAGAGTTGGCTGTAGAGTACAATATTAAAACGTACACCATTGGTCTGGGGAGTAATGGCACTGCGAAAGCTCCAATTGGCGTATTACCGAATGGGAAATTTCAGTACGGCCTGACCAAAGTAGAGATTGATGAAGACCTGCTGCGAACAATTGCCAAAACTACAGGCGGCCTTTATTTTAGAGCCACTGATAACCAACGTTTGGTAGAGATTTACGAGGAGATCAACAAATTAGAAAAAACAGAAATTGAAGAATTCAAATACTACAATTTTGAGGAAAAATACCGCCCGCTAGCCCTGCTTGCTTTGGTATTGTTGGTACTGGAATGGCTGTTACGAAGAACCCTTTTTAAAAGTTTTATATAATGTATCAACTCGATCTTCCTGTTTACCTTTATGTACTTTCGCTGCTTCCCTTGTTGTGGCTGGGGGAATGGATCTATGTGTCTTGGCAGCAAAGACGCCAATTGCAATTAGGAGGACCAGAGTTGTTGGAAAAATTAAGCCCCAACCGTTCCAAATTCAAACCGCGACTCAAGCTCTTTATTTTAACCTTGGCGATGGCCAGTTTGGTTGGCGGTCTGGTCAATCCTAAAATAGGAACAGAATTAGAGACTGTGACTCGTGAAGGCGTTGATTTGGTTTTTGCCGTAGATGTTTCTAAAAGCATGTTGGCTGAAGACATTGCCCCCAACCGATTGGAAAAATCCAAGCGTTTGGTTTCCGCTATTATCAATCGTTTGGCGAGCGATCGAGTGGGGATCATTGCCTATGCGGCACAAGCGATCCCCCAATTGCCCATCACAACCGACTATGGAGCGGCTAAGATGTTTTTACAGGGATTGAATACCGAAATGCTATCCTCTCAGGGAACCGCGATTGATGCCGCTCTGGATTTATCAGCCACCTTTTTTGACGATGCCGCCCAAACCAATAAGGTGGTCTTTTTGATTTCTGATGGGGAAGATCATTCCGAAGAAGGTGTGACCGCAGCCAACCGTGCCGCAGCAGCAGGGATCACTATTTTTACCCTGGGTGTAGGAACCGAGGCTGGCTCTCCTATTCCTTTGAAAAAAAACGGAATTGTTGAAAGCTATAAGAAAGATTTGGAAGGGGAAGTGGTTGTTACCCAACGAAACGCTGCCATGCTAGAACAAATCGCAGAAGCAACCGGCGGTGCCTACCAAGATGGAAACAATACCCAAACGGTATTGGATTTTGTGAGTGAACGTCTTAAAGAAATGGATAAAAAAGAGTTTGAAGCGAAGAAGTTTGTGAGTTATAAGGACCAATTTCAGGCTTTTCTATTTGCTGCATTCCTCTTAATTTTGGCAGAACGTTTGGTGTTTTCAACTCAAACCCAATGGATAAAGCGATTGAATTTATTCAATGAAGCAAGTACAATAGAGCAGCACACAAAAAAAGATGCATAAAATTAAAAACCATCTATTTTTTATCATGAAAAAACAATATTGGGTGTTTATGGTCTTTATAACTTGGGGCTGGTCTCAGCAATCAGAAGTATCCAATACAATTGCTGGGGCCAATGAGTTATTGAAAAATAAGGAAGCGGTAGTGTCTGAAATGGAATATCGAAAGGCCCTTTCCGACAGTCCCAATCGCATAGAAGCGCTCTATAATCTGGGAAATAACCACTACCAATCGGGTGATTTTGACGAGGCTTCCCAACGCTATTTTGAAACCCAGAAAAAAGCAGCAAGTCGAGGAGAGCGTCACCAAGCCTTCCACAATATGGGAAATGTAAGCATGGAGCAAAAAGACTATGCCAAGGCAGTAGAAGCCTACAAAAATGCGTTACGCAACAATCCTGCCGATGAAGAAACCCGATATAACTACGCTCTTGCCAAAAAGTTGTTAGAGAAAGAAAAACAACAGCAAGATCAACAAAACAAGGACCAGAACAAGGATCAAAAGAAGGACCAAAACAAAGAGCAAGATCCTAACAAAGACCAAGATAAGGGCGACAAAAAGGAACAGGAAGGCGATCAAAAAGAAGAGGGTGATGATGCCAAAAAGGATGAGAAAGACAGTGACAAAAATAAGGACGATGGCAAGGATTCTAAGAATGATCCTAAGGAGAACGACTCAAAAGATAACAAGCCCAATCCACAACAACCTCCTAAGCCCAAAGAGGGTCAACTCTCGCCCCAGCAGGTTAAAAGTCTGTTAGAGGCGATGAATAATCAGGAGAAAAAAGTGCAGGATAAAATCAAAGCTAAAAAAGTGAAAGGAACCCCCGTAAAAGGAAAGAAAGACTGGTAAGATGCAACTAGGTTTACATTTTCGATATTGGCTACAACTTGGGCTACTACTCCTAGCAGCACCCCAGCTTTGGTCACAGGTTTCTTTCGAAGCACGAGTAAGCAAGAAAAAACTTGGGTTAAACGAGCGCTTACGAGTCGATTTTGTGATGAATGAAAATGGTGACAATTTCACACCACCGAATTTCGATGGCTTTCGAGTCATGGGAGGGCCCAATCAATCCATCAGCAATTCCTACATCAATGGACGCAGAAGTTTTTCCAAGTCTTTCACCTACTTTTTGTCTCCCATGCGAAAGGGACAGTTAACCATCAAACAGGCAAAGGTAGATATAGGAGGAGAACAGTATAAAACCACTCCCATACAAGTCCAAGTTACGGAAGCCGTAGCCGTACCCAAAGACCCTAATAGTGTAGAATATCTGGCCGATCAGAACATGCACCTAGTGGCGGAGGTCTCCAAGCGAAATCCCTATTTAAACGAGCGGGTAACCGTTCAGTATAAATTATACTTCCGAAATCCAATCAAAATATCACAGGCTCCCAGAGAAATGGAAAGCCCAAAGTTTGTTGATTTTTGGAGTCAGAACATCAAAATTCCACAACTTCGGATTGAGCAGGGCTCCTACAAAGGCGAGTCCTACAATGTGGTGGTGTGGCGTAAAACGGTTTTATACCCCCAAAAAACAGGCAAGCTGGTTTTGGAACCTCTTACCCTTAATGTGACGGCCGAATTACCGACCAATCGCCGGGATTTTTTTGGAGACCGGATCATGCGGCAAGTCAATCGAGTGGTGACAGCAGGGGAATTGCGCCTGAATGTCAAACCCTTACCTGAAGAAGGCAAACCCGATGATTTTACCGGAGCTGTTGGGGATTTCAATTTTGATGTTTTGCTCAATAAAAAATCCCTCAAAGCCTCTGAATCTTTTCAAGCGCGCATCAAAGTATCCGGATCGGGAAATCTTACGCTTTTTAAGCTTCCCAAGATTAAGGTTCCCAATACATTGGAGGTCTATGAACCGGAACATAAGGAGGATGTAAAGACCAGTTTACGAGGGATGCAGGGGACTATTCAAGATACTTATACGATCGTCCCCCAGTATCAAGGAAAATATCCCATTAGCCCGTTGACCTTTACCTATTTTAACCCTAGGACGCAACGCTATGAAAAAGCCGTTTCACAAAACTTTGTAGTAGATGTCTTTGAAGGTCCTTTGGCTACAAATAGTACCTCTCCAAAGTCCATTTCTTCCAATGTAATTCCAACAAATAATGCCAACTTTAAGTTCATCAAGCTCAAAGCCCAATGGCAGCAGATGAACTCGCAACCGCTGTGGGGGACGGCACGTTTTTATATACTTTTGTTCAGCCCTATCCTTCTTTTATTGTTGATGATTCCACTTCGTCGTTGGCAGCAATCCCACGTGCCAGACCTGCAATCTCGAAAACAGAAAGCAGCTAGTAAAAGGGCACGAAGGTTCTTAGCTACGGCAAAGAAAAACAGTGCCAATAAGACCTTGTTTTACGAAGCCTTGGAAGCCGCCTTACACAACTATTTGAAGTCCAAGCTTAAAATTGAAACAACTGATTTCAATAAAGAAACGATCGAAACGCTTCTCCGAGACAAGGACGTTGATACCGACTTGGCAAAGGGTTTTGTTGCCTTACTAGGCAACTGTGAGCAAGCGCGTTATGCACCGTCTTCTGAGGTACAAATACAGAACGACTATGAAGCGGCCGTTCGAACAATCACACAAATTGATCGAAAGCTATGAGATTGAATTTTATTTTTTTCGGACTGTTTTTGCTAGGTCTTGGATTTTATTTGGGGAATGCCCAAACCACTGAGGAATGGTTTGAAAAAGGCAATGCAGCCTATACCAATGCGGCCTATAAACAAGCCATCGAAGCCTATCTAAAATCATTGGAGGAGGGCCAGCACAGTGCTGCCTTGTATTATAATCTAGGAAGTGCTTATTACCGTATGAATGCTGTGGCGGAAAGCATTTACTATTTTGAAAAGGGGTTGACCTTGGCTCCCGATGATCCAGATTTGAAAAACAATATTCTTTTTGCCAAAAACATGACGGTGGATGCTATTGAAGAACTGCCACAGACGCAAGTGGCACAGTTTCAATCCAGACTTTTGTCTGCATTGAGCTTACCCCATTGGACCTGGTTAAGCCTTTTATTGGTTTGGTTGTTTGCACTCTTTATGACGGGATATTTGTGGCTCCAATCTTCGCGGGTTAAAAAACAGCTTTTTGTTATAGGATTGGTTTTTGGAATGCTGGGTGTTGCCTCTTATTTTGCGGCCAACGCTAAAAACAACAAACTTCAGTCAGAACAGTATGGGATTGTTTTTTCTGAACGCATTGAGGTTAACAATGAACCCAATCGCCGCTCGGAAATACAATTCACTTTGCATGAGGGGACCAAGGTTCAAATCCTTGAGCAGTTTCAAGAGTGGCAAAAGATACGGATTGCTAATGGTGCGGAAGGCTGGGTCTCAGATGCCAACATTCGACCGTTGTAGCAACTTACACCAAAGTATTGGGGATTTCTCCCAAAGAATCGGAAGCCATCACCCAATCAAAAATGAAAGTACCCAAATCCAATAAAGGCTCATACAATACCGAAGCCTCAACAAGGCTTGGATCGAGTAGCGTAATAAGGAAATTAACACGTTGTATGGCGACCAATATCGCACTCAGCAGAATGCCTACTTTTAGCCCCCCAAACACACTTCCAAGAATACGGTTCAAAAAGCCCAGTGCAACAAGTTGAATAACTTTTGTGACGGCTTTTGCTACCAAAGTAATGCCGATTACAATCATGACAAACACCAGTAGATAGGAAACAGCGTTAAGCACAGCGGAGTTCAAGCTTATATAAGAGTTGATATAGATTTTGGCCCAATCAGCAAATAAAAAGGCACCCCAAAGCCCAAAGACCAGTGCGGCTAGGGAAGCTATTTCAACCAAAAGGCCTTTGCGAAAACCTTGAAAAGCACCGTATGCAAGTAAAATACCGAGAATTAAATCAATGGGGTTAACTGTCATGGCTGGCAAGTTGGGATTTTTTTTGGGATTCTACAATAGTACAGAAAAGGACTATCTTCGTATCGGTATGTCTGTATCTTCAAAACCAAACCAAGTCAAAGAACATTGGGAAGCATTGATTTCCCTTCTTACAGATCGTTTTTCTGATGGAGAACCCCTGGATGTTGAAGGAGTTTTGTATTTGATCGGTTTGCAGGAATTGGGCCAATTGGACAGGCGTTTTAAAAAAGATGACAATGTAAATTTGATACATATTGGTATTTGTCGTGTTTTGGAACCCTATGGCTATTATCGATTTGAATACTATGATCCAGACGGATGGCCCCATTTTGAGTTGGTGGAAGCCTTGCCAAACCTCAAGCCTGGGGAGCAGGGAATTTTGATGAAATCAGCTATTGTGGATTATTTTTTAGAACGTGGTTTGATTCAATAAAACCGTTATTTTTGCTGCATGATAGACGAGGTCAAAAAACATCTAGTGACCGTGGAGGCCTTTCAGGCAGACACCCATGAAGCCGTAGAAGCATTCCGCATTTCCTATGCTGGGAAAAAAGGAATTCTCAATGCCTTATTTGCAGCTTTCCGAGAAGTGGCTCCTGCTGAGAAAAAAGAGTATGGTCAACTGCTCAATTCACTAAAGCAAGCCGTTGCCGACAAGGTAAAAACTCTTCAGAGTCAAACCTCCCAAGGGACACAGACAGGAACTATTGCCGATCCTTTTCGTCCTGCTTTTCCTCTTGAAATAGGAAGCCGTCATCCTTTGTCATTAGTACGAAACCGAATTATTGATATTTTTTCACAAGTAGGCTTTTCTATCTCGGAAGGCCCAGAGATTGAAGATGACTGGCACAACTTCACTGCTTTGAATCTGCCTGAGTACCATCCGGCTAGGGATATGCAAGACACCTTTTTTATTCAAACCGATCCTGATATTCTTTTGCGAACGCACACTTCTTCGGTTCAGGTGCGATATATGGAAAACAATACCCCTCCTATTCGAACCCTTTCTCCAGGACGTGTATTTCGCAACGAGGCTATCTCAGCACGCGCGCATTGCATTTTTCATCAGATCGAAGGTCTTTACATTGATGAAAAAGTGTCCTTTGCCGATTTGAAGCAAATGCTTCTATATTTTACCAAGTCGCTGTTTGGAAAATCCAAAATCCGACTGCGACCTTCTTATTTTCCTTTTACTGAGCCCAGTGCTGAGGTTGATATCTATTGGGGCTTGGAGACAGAAACGGATTATCGAATCACCAAAGGAACGGGCTGGTTGGAAATTATGGGCTGTGGGATGGTTGATCCTAATGTGCTTTCTAACTGCGGGATTGATTCTGAAAAATATTCAGGCTATGCTTTTGGGATGGGTATAGAACGTATTGCAATGCTGCTGTATCAAATCGGAGATATTCGGATGTTCTTTGAAAACGATGTCCGCTTTCTCAAGCAATTTAAAGGGAGTCTTTAGCTGAGTTCTTCGCTGAGTTGCGCGAAGACTTCTTCGGGCGCCCCTCCTTGATACAAAATTTTGTGAACTGCTTCAATGATTGGGATATGGGTTTGTCCATCATTAATCTTAATGGCAGAGGCAGCGGCATAGTATCCTTCAGCGACCATTTTTAAGATGGCCTGAGTTTCTTTTACCGAATGGCCTTTGCCAATCCACTCCCCAAAATTCCGATTCCGACTGTAGCTGGAAAAGGCGGTAACCAGTAAATCCCCTAAATAAGCCGAGTGATTGATATTTCTTTTTTTGCCATAAACAATTCGTAGGAATCGCTTCATTTCCCGGACAGCATTACTAATGAGCACGCTGTTGAAATTATCGCCGTACTCCAATCCTAGAGCAATCCCTGCTGCAAGAGCATAGATATTTTTTAGCATGGCAGCATATTCAATACCAATCACATCTTTAGAAGCTTTGGTTCGAATGTAGTGGCAATCCAGCCGATCAGCCCATAAGGTGGCGGTTTTTCCACGACTAAAAGCAATGGTCAGGTAGGAGCGTTTTTCATTGGCTACTTCTTCGGCATGACTGGGTCCACCGATTACTCCAATTTGTTTTTTGGGAACCTGCAGATGGAGTAAGTGTTCCCCCACCACTAACTGTGTTTCGGGGACAATTCCTTTCACAGCAGATAATATGGTTTTGGTTTGGAGGGTATCGCCAATGGTTTCTAAAACAGGACCAATAAAAGCAGAAGGGATCGCTAAGAGGAGGTTTGGGGATTGATTTACGACATCCTTGACATCATCGCTGAGCTTGATATATTTCAAGTTAAGTTTTGCAAAGGTCAAATAGTTGGGGTTGTACCCTGTGCTTTGAATGTGAGCAATAGCGCTTTTATCTCGAATATACCAGTAGACTTGATGCCCGTTGTCAGTCAGAATTTTGACCAACGCTGTACCCCAGCTTCCGCCTCCTAATACGGCGATTGATGTGGATTTAGATTTGAGGTGAGTCAAAAAAAAAGGTTTTGGTTAGCCAAGCCAAGATTGCCAAGGAATTCTGCTGAGCAATAGCAAAAGTCCCAAACTGTAAAACAGCCCAATTCGGAGGAACTTTTTAGAAGCTTCCGTCTGTCTTTTGTGTAAGGACCAGCCAAGGGTAATGAATACAATGGCTAGAATATTTGTAATGGGATGTTCTACAAGGTATAATCGCGCTTCTGAATTTTTCATTACGCCACTCATTTCCATACGTGACCATTGGTCAAACCAAGGGGACACAAAGTACAGAATGAGTCCTATGAGAAGTTGGATGTGTGAAAAAATCAATCCAAAAAGAGCGATTCGTAAATCCCGGGCCCCGAAGGCATTGCTACGAACACGCCCTAGTAGGGCATTTCCAGCAGCAGCAATAAGTACGAGAAGAACTAGAAAAGCCCAATAAGAGTGTATCGTTTTTAGAATTGCGTACATAAATGGTTCTTTAATGCAAAGATATTGTATTTAACTAGAGTTCAAATTTTATTCCCTGTGCAAGCGGGAGTTTTGTGGAGTAATTTATGGTGTTGGTCTGACGACGCATATAGGCTTTCCAAGCATCGGAGCCACTTTCTCTTCCCCCTCCGGTTTCTTTTTCACCTCCAAAAGCCCCTCCAATTTCAGCGCCAGAGGTACCAATATTTACATTGGCAATGCCACAATCACTCCCCCAATGCGTTAAGAAGGTTTCGGCTTCTCTTAGATTTTGTGTCATGATAGCGGAGGAGAGTCCTTGCGGGACGTCGTTTTGAATGGCAATGGCATTTTCCACGCTACCAGTATAGGGAATGACATAGAGCAAAGGCGCAAAAGTCTCTGTTTGTACAATGGCTGTTTCGGCAGTAACCGACGCAATAGCAGGTTTGACATAGCAGCCACTTTCATAGCCTTGCCCTTCTAAAACCCCACCTTTCACAATCCAGGTTCCACCCTGTGCTTCCACTTCTTTCAGAGTGGCCGTATATTGAGCTACCGAGTCCGGATCGATTAAGGGCCCTACGTGGTTGCTTTCTTCTAGGGGGTTGCCAATTTTCAATTGACCATAGGCTTTTTGTAAACTTTGTACGACTTGATCGTAGATGGCTTCATGAACAATCAAACGGCGGGTGGAGGTGCAACGTTGTCCACAGGTACCTACGGCTCCAAAGACGGTGCCCATTAGCGTCATTTCCAAATCGGCATCAGGGGTAACTATAATGGCATTATTTCCACCCAACTCCAGTAAGCTTTTTCCTAAACGAGCGCCTACGGTTTGCGCTACACTTTTACCCATGGCAGTAGAACCGGTAGCTGAGACTAAAGCAACGCGGGGGTCTTCCGCCATCCATCGACCGACATCGGCTCCTCCATTGAGTAAGCAGGAGACTCCACTAGGGATGTTGTTTTCTTCTAGTACTTCGCTAATGATTCGTTGGCAGGCTAAGCTGCAAAAGGGAGCTTTTTCACTAGGTTTCCAAACACACACATTTCCGCAGACCCAAGCCAAAGCGACATTCCAACTCCAAACCGCTACGGGGAAATTGAAGGCTGAAATAATTCCGACCACACCTAAGGGGTGGTATTGTTCGTACATACGGTGTTCGGGTCGTTCTGAATGCATCGTAAATCCTTGTAATTGACGGGAAAGCCCGACGGCAAAATCACAGATATCGATCATCTCCTGAACCTCTCCAAGCCCTTCTTGGTAAGACTTTCCCATTTCGTAGGAAACCAAGGCGCCTAGTGCTTCTTTTTTGGTGCGTAGTTTGTTTCCGAATTGCCGCACCAATTCCCCTCGTTTGGGAGCGGGTATTTTACGAAATTCCTCAAAGGCTTCAGTGGCCTTGTTTAGGGTCATGTCATAGTCCTCCAAGGATGCACCACTAACAGCCCCAATCTGCTTTCCGTCTACGGGAGAATAAGAGTGTATGGGGGTCCCAGAACCCGACCAGTGGCTTCCTGTAGAAACTCCTTTTTCGTTGGCTTCAAGCCCCAATTCTTTTAATACAGAAGGAATATTTATTTTCATAATTCGGTACGTTTGGAGGGCAAGGTACACAAATTTTTACGTCTGATGTAGAGGATATGAATGCAAGCTTTTCCCTTTTAAGGGGGATATTTTATATATTGAAAATTCAAAAAATAACCCCTTGGAACGATCACAACAAATAATTGATTTACAACGAAATGGAGATGCGTGTGTTCCAATGTTCAACTATAAGAAAAACAAAATGTTAGTCAGATGAAACGATTTCTTTTTTTCTCCCTAGTAATCCTTTTTTTTAGTTGCGGTGAAGCAACCAGATCGACGGCCAAAGAAGTTTCGAAAGATACTTTTGGAATCGTTATTCATGGAGGTGCTGGAACAATTCTTCGGGAAAATATGACCCCGGAAATGGATGCTGCGTATCGCAAAACCCTAGCAGAAGCCATTGCTGTTGGACACGCTATTTTGGCAGCGGGTGGAACAAGCACAGAAGCTGTTGAAAAGACAATCCATGTGATGGAAAACTCCCCCCTGTTTAATGCAGGTAAAGGAGCTGTTTTAAACGCCGAAGGTGAGGTAGAGCTGGATGCGTCGTTTATGGATGGAGCCCGTTTGGATGCGGGAGCTGTTGCTGGAGCCAGAACAATTAAAAACCCAATTAGTGCAGCCATAGCGGTAATGAATGGTTCTCCACATGTAATGCTTTCCAGTGCAGGTGCCGATCGATTTGCCATAGAACAAGGCTTGACAGTGGTATCCCCTAATTATTTCTTGACTGAAAGAAGGATTAATGCCCTACAGCGCGTACAAGCTGAAGAAGCTTCCACACAAGCGTCTCTTAACGAAAAAACAGTTTTTTTCGAGCAACAACGCATTGGAACTGTGGGTTGTGTAGCACTTGATCAAGCCGGAAATATTGCCGCTGGAACTTCTACAGGAGGAATGACCAATAAAAAATGGAATCGTATTGGCGATGCCCCCATTATCGGTGCGGGGACCTATGCTAACAATGCCAGTTGTGGTATTTCAGCGACAGGCTGGGGCGAATTTTTTATTCGTTCTGTGGTGGCACATGACATCGCTGCTTTGATGGAATATAAAGGGCTTAGCATTGCAGAAGCCGCTCGAATCGTAATTCACGAAAAAGTAGCGAAACTGGGGGGTGACGGAGGCATTGTGGGCTTAGATCGTTTTGGCAATGTCGCTATGGAGATGAATACCCCAGGAATGTATCGTGCTCATATGAATGCCCAAGGGGAGCAAACCATCAAAATCTATAAGGACGAATGAAACCCATACAAAAAGGATGCTATGCGGTGATTTTCAGTAATCAGCTACGGGATCAAAACGATGCGTTTTACACCCAGTTATCTATTCGTCTCCGAGAACTTGCCAAGGAGCAAGAGGGCTATTTGGGCTTAGAAAGCTACCGAAACACCGACGGCTCTGGGGTCACTATCAGCTACTGGAAAACGCAAGAGGATGTCCTAAACTGGAAAAAGAATAGCGAACACTTAGTTGCACAGCATTATGGACGAGAAAAAGCCTATGAGCACTATCGAGTGCACGTCTGCGAAGTGCTTCGTTCTTATAAATACGATTTAGATTCTTGAGTTATAGTAGTTCGGATCACCAGTAACTTCCTTTCCCAACCATTCTGGGGGATTAAAGGGGGTGTCTTTGGAAGGGAGCTCTACTTCTGCCAAGATCATTTTTTTTGGTTTTTCAAATTCATCCACAACAATTTCCAAATCATAATGGGGTACCACGAAGCGAGTTTTTAAAATGGGTTGTGGTAAACAAAGTGGCAAAAGTGATTGGGCTTCTTCCACAGTTATTTCCTTTTCCCATTCCAGACGAACCCATCCGGAAGCATCGGACTTTCCCTTGACTGTGATCCACGCCTTTTCGTTGGCAATTCGGATGCGAACGGTTCGCTCCGCGTCTTTGTTCAAATAAGCCTGCTGAATGCATAAGGATTCACGCGCTAGATGTCTATAACTGTCTTTGGTCACCAAAAACTTCCGTTCAATTTCTGTATTCATGCTATTGGATCAATTTCATTCAAAAATAGCTGCTTACTTTTGAATGACCCAATCCTCTGACGATGTCTGAAAAAGTAGTTGCCGATCGGAAAATTATCCATGTGGATATGGATGCATTTTATGCATCCGTAGAACAGCGGGACAATCCAAAGCTAAGAGGACTTCCTTTAGCTGTCGGTGGGGGCATGGAACGTGGAGTTGTGGCGGCGGCCAGCTATGAAGCACGAACCTTTGGAGTACGTTCTGCTATGAGTGGTCGGGTGGCCAAACGCTTGTGTCCTGATTTGGTTTTCGTCCCACCTCGATTTGATCGCTACAAAGAAATCTCTGAGGAAATTCGTCAAATATTTTATGCTTATACCGATTTAGTAGAGCCCTTGTCTTTAGATGAGGCGTATTTGGACGTTACGGAAAATAAGTTTAAAAACCCTTCAGCAACCCTTATTGCAGAGGAACTAAGAAAGCAGATCTTCGAAAAAACAGGATTGTACGCTTCGGCGGGAATTTCCATCAATAAGTTTATGGCCAAAATCGCCAGTGATTGGAATAAACCCAATGGACAAAAAACAATTCCTCCCGAAGAAGTGCTTTCTTTTTTAGAACAGTTGGAGATTAAAAAATTCTATGGTGTAGGGAGAAAAACCAAAGAGCGGATGTATCAATTGGGGATTTTTACGGGAGCTGATTTAAAGCAGAAATCAGAAGTATTTTTAACAGAGAATTTTGGTAAATCAGGAACTCATTTCTATCAGGTGGTACGGGGCATTCATACGAGTGAAGTAAAGCCTGAGCGGATTCCTAAATCGATAGGTGCAGAACGAACTTTTTCACAAAACCTGACGAGTGAGATTTTTTTGGAGGAAAAATTGTTGCAAATCACCGCTGCTTTGGATCGACGTATTCGCCGTCATAAAGGGGGTGGGAAGACCATTACACTAAAAATTAAGTACAGTGACTTCACCGTACAAACTCGAAGTAAAACCTTTGCACATTTTATCTCCAGTCAAAGTTTGATTTTGGAACACAGCAAGGATTTGCTCTATCAAGAAAAATTGAAAGACTCTGTGCGCCTGATTGGAGTTTCTCTTTCCAATCTCAAAGGCAGTCAAGCGACTCCATCAAAAGAAACAACACCTCCTTTGATCGAACAGCTTCAGTTTCCGTTTTAAACAACTGATATACGGAGCGTATTTACCATTCCTTTTTCCTTGATAGGCATGGCTGCGAGATTAATCAACATATCTCCTTTTTCGACATAACCCTTTTCGTGTGCGATGGCATTGATTTGCTGAACCGTATTGTCCGTGCTTTCAAAGGCATCATAATAAAAGGCTTTGACACCCCAAAGTAAATTGAGTTGTGTAAGGATTCGTTGGTTGGAAGTAAACACCAATACATGGGATTGAGGTCGCCATGCTGATATCTGGAAGGCGGTATAACCACTATTGGTCAGTGTACAAATGGCTTTTGCCTTGATTTCATTAGCCATGTGTGCGGCATGAAAGCAAATTGATTTGGTGATATAGCGTTTGGTGCGAATTGTTGGTGGTTGATGTGGTACTCGAATAAGATCGGAATGTTCTACGCTTTGTAAAATAGCTGACATTGTTTCGATAACTTGAACAGGGTATTTCCCAACAGAGGTTTCTCCTGAGAGCATTACAGCATCAGCACCATCCATTACCGAGTTGGCAACGTCATTTACTTCTGCACGAGTCGCCGTTCGACTATCAATCATCGTCTCCATCATTTGAGTAGCAATAATGACAGGAATTCGCGCTTTTTTGGCAGCTTGTACGAGTTTTTTCTGGATCAAGGGAACTTCTGCGGCTGGAATCTCTACACCTAAGTCGCCGCGCGCAACCATCAGTCCGTCACTATAGGCAATGATTTTATCAATATTTTCTATTGCCTCAGGTTTTTCAATCTTGGAAATAATCGGGATTTTCTGATCAGTTTCTTGTTCAATCAGGTTTCTAAGATCATTTAAGTCTTGACTGTTGCGAACAAAAGAAAGGGCGAGCCAATCAACATCCTGAGAGATAGCAAATTTGGCGTCTTCTATGTCTTTTGCCGTAAGTGCCGGTAAGGAAATATCCGTATTTGGAAGGTTCACTCCTTTTTTGGATTTGAAGGGCCCTCCTTGAATAACACGCGTTACAACTTCACTGGCTTCGGCACGAATAACTTCAAAAATAAGTTTCCCGTCGTCTAAAAGAATGCGTTCTCCAGCTTTTACGTCATCGGGAAAATTTTTGTAAGTCATGTAGGCTTTTTCCTTGTTCCCTATAAAGGGAGCATCTGTTAGGAAGCGAACTTCATCCCCTTCTTGAACTTCTGTTCCTTCTTCCATCTCACCCACCCGAAGTTTGGGTCCCTGGAGGTCGGCTAAAATGGAGGTATTGGTATTGAGTTTTTCATTGAGACTTCG
>CALITN010000188.1 GCA_938041595.1 uncultured Flavobacteriaceae bacterium
AAAGCCGCAATAAATAAAAGGTGATCAATGGCTGCTGCATCCAGCACATGCCAGAGTCCCATGTCAAAATAAAACCATAATTGATCCATTAGCTTCGTTTAAAATCCTTTTTCCTTTTTTATGGCCTCATAGGCCTCTTGAATCTGAATAAACTTTTGTTGAGCCCCCTTTAAAAGTGCCTCATCTTCTGTTTTGATTCGATCGGGATGATATTTTTTCACCAAGGCTCGGTAGGCTTTTTTGATTTCTTCATTTGTCGCCTTGGGACTTACTTCTAATATTTTGAAAGCTTGATCCGTTTGTTTTACAAACATCGCTTTGATACGATTAAAGTCCTGGGAGCGCAATCGCATGGCCGTAGCAATTTCACGTAATTTGATCTCCTCAGTTTCCGAAATATTCCCGTCGGAAAGGGCAATCCCAAATAAAAAATGAAGGATTTGAACCCGTGTGGCGTAAACTGTTCCACGCACAAAATCCATGCCCAACGCAGCCACACTCTGGGATTCTTTTTTGATCTCCTCATTAAAAGTTTGAAAAATTTCTTGGGCTCTTTGAGCTCCGTATTGCCCAATAAAGTAGTTGCGAACGTAGCGCAATTCTTCCTTTAAAATTGTACCATCAGCCTTGATAACCACGGCTGCCAAAGCCAATAACTTTAGCTCAAAAGAACTTTTGGACAGTCCTACACCTGGCGGACGAAAACGGGAATTACTACTCCCGGCTTGATCCAATAGGCTTCCCAGTACAAAACCCAGTACAGCTCCAGGAAAACGATATATAAAGTACCCGATGAGAGCGGCTATCCATTTCACAAATCATTGCTTTTTGATTTGCAAAGGAAAAAATTAATTCAAATACAGAGCCTGAAATATTTAAAAAAAGGGTGGGGACAATCCCAAACGAACTTTATATCTTTGGAAAAAAAATAATTATGTACCCAGCAGAGATTGTAAAACCCATGCGAGAAGAACTGACAACTCTTGGATTTGAGGAGTTGTTTCAAGAAGGAGATGTAGATACGGCCCTAGCAAAGGAAGGAACTACCTTGGTTGTTGTAAACTCTATTTGTGGTTGTGCAGCCGCCAATGCTCGTCCAGGCGTGCGAATGTCGCTGGGACAAGACAAAACTCCTGATAACCTCTATACCGTATTTGCTGGTGTAGATCGCGAAGCTACCGATGCCGCTCGTGCCAAAATGATTCCTTTCCCGCCGTCCTCACCAAGCATCGCTTTGTTCAAAGATGGGGAATTGGTGCATATGATCGAAAGACATCATATTGAGGGGAGACCCGCTGAGATGATTGCTGAAAACCTGCAATCGGCCTACAGCGAGCACTGCTAAACCCCAATTGCTTTGAAAAAAGCACTGTCGTATCCGCTTTCCTTACTGTATTACTTCTGTTTTGGGAGTATCCTTATTCTTTTTCATGGGTTCCAAGTAATATGCCTACGGCTCTTTGGATACCAAGCCCATAAAAAAAGTGTGGATTTACTCAATTGGTTCCTTTTGCGCTGTCTTAATATTCTGGGAATCCATTTTGTACTCCATGACCTGCCCAAACTGGATCGAAACAGGCCCTCTATTGTTGTTGCCAATCATCAGAGCACCTATGATATTCCGCCTTTAATCTGGTATTTAAGAGCTTGTCATCCGAAATTCATCAGTAAAAAAGAATTGGGCAAAGGCCTCCCCAGTATTTCTTACAATCTAAAAAATGGAGGGTCTGTGCTGATTGATCGGAAAAATAAAATCGAAGCACTTGAGAGCATCAAAATATTTGCCCAAACGGTGCGCAAAAACAACTGGTCTGTTGTGATTTTTGCAGAAGGAACACGAAGTCGAGATGGAGCCCCCAAACCCTTTCAAAAAGGGGGGTTACTTACACTTTTTAAAGAAATTCCTGAAGCACAAATCATTCCCGTAAGTATTGGTAACTCATGGAAACTGAGTCGCTACAATTATTTTCCGTTTCCCCTTGGCATACCAATGATTTTTAAATTTCACCCCCTCCAAGAAATCAATTCAAAGGCACCCGAAGAAACGATCAAGTCCCTTGAAGAAATGATTCATCAGGGCGTCAATAGCATTCAATCTGTTTCTTAAATCAAAGGGATTTTCACCTTAAATGTAGTCCCAGTTCCTTCTTTAGACTTAAAGGATATTTCCCCATTGTGAGACGTTATAATATTCTTGACAATCCCAAGACCCAGCCCCATTCCTTTTGTTTTGGTGGTAAATTTTGGCTCAAAAATCTTGTCTTTGTTTTCAGCAGCAATCCCATTTCCATTGTCTTTTACGGTGATCACCACCCAATCCGCTTGGATTTTTATTTGAACTTTGATTTTGGGTGTTTTTTCGGTAGGCACTGACTGAATTCCATTTTGAATCAAATTGGTCATCACCCGAATCCACTGAGTCCGGTCTAGCAGAACATACTGGCTTTTGATCGTGGTTTTAAATTCAACATTCTCCTGTTCAAACACATCGGTAGCCCTTCGTGTTAGCTTGACAATATTGTCTTCTTGCAATTGTGCTTTAGGCAGGGTTGCATAATCAGAAAAAGCATTTGCTACTTGGCTCATGGTATCGATTTGCGTAATCAACATAGAAGAAAACTCATCGATTTTCTCTCGTAACTCGGGATCATTCGGATCCAAACGCCGCTGAAAACTCTGCACTGTGAGCCGCATGGGAGTGAGTGGATTTTTGATTTCGTGCGCCACCTGCCGCGCCATCTCTTGCCAAGCCTGTTCCCGTTCTGTTTTGGCTAACAGCTCTGCACTTTTTTCCAAATCATCAATCATGTTGTTGTAAGAGTTAACCAAACCTTCAATTTCACGAGTTGCATTATCCAAATGGATTTTTTTGTTTCGCGTCAAAAAACCGGTCTGTCCAATCATTTGCCGAAGTTTCTCAAGGGATCGCGTCACATAGCGCGATATAAAATAGGCAAAGAAAATAGCCACTACCAACATGATCAAATACACCTGATACAGCCGCTGCAAGAACTTATTTAGTTCATTTTCAGAAAAAGAAACATCTTCAAAATAAGGGAAAAACAATATGGCATATGGCGTCCCATTTTCGTTTTTCAACAAACTGTAAGAGGATTGAAATTTTCCAATTTCATCATTACTTTCTTCCAAATACCGCGTCCCAGATTTTTGAAATACTTTGGCTACCAAACTCGAATCAACTTTGTAGTTGTTCGCGATAATCTTGAGGGGTGTAAAGGAGACAAAAAGCGAATCTCCTTCAAGGCTAAAAATGGAGAATTCCACTTTATGAATTTTAGTGATGGATCGTAGGTCTTTTACATAGCTCGCCCAAACAGAATCGGAAGCTTCCTCCAGATCGTGCTTATCCACCAAATAATTGAGCTGCCGTTGAATTTGCTGCTCTTTTCGATCCAAGCGAAACAGGTTATAGTCGTCTGCTTCCGTTTGATACTGTATAT
>CALITN010000189.1 GCA_938041595.1 uncultured Flavobacteriaceae bacterium
AAGAATTTAAAAATGTTGATTTTGATTATGTCTTAGCGTCACAAATGAAGGTCAATAGTCATTTAAGCACCCTTTTTGAACTGCAGTTGGTGTATGACGACAACGCCCTTGCTGATTTACAGTTACGTCAAGTTTTTGGACCTTCGATAGCCTTGCCGTACTAGTCTTGTTGAAGCAAACAGGCTCATCTGAACGAGTGCGATCAAAAACTTTGAACAGAAGATTAGAATTGTTATAGATATTCGGGTGCAAGTCAAAAAAAGAGCATAAGGGTTGGGAACAGAAGTCTTTATGCTGTAATTTTGATAACAAATTGAATTTATTTTTATGATCACATCTTCAATCGTAAGAAAAGTAGCCATGGCACTTTCAGGTCTTTTCTTGGTTGTTTTTTTGGGACAGCATTTTACTATCAATCTGGCTTCAGTTGTCAGCAAAGACAGCTTTAATGAGTTGTCCCACTTTATGGGAAACAACCCACTTGTTCAATTCATCCTTCAACCCATCCTAATCTTTGGGGTTGTTTTTCATTTTATAATGGGCTTTATTCTTGAGCTTCAAAATCGAGCGGCACGTGCAAACAAATATGGATCCTACAAAGGAAGCGCTAATGCTAGCTGGATGTCTCGTAATATGATTTTATCAGGAGCAGTGATCTTGTCTTTTCTGGGTCTTCACTTCTATGATTTTTGGGTTCCCGAGATGAACTATAAATACTTTGAGGTACTTCCAGAAGATCCAACGCGCTATTATGAAGAACTCGTTCACAAATTCGTCAGTCCTGTTCGTGTTGGACTTTACGTTGTTTCGTTTTTCTTTCTTGCCTTGCATTTGTTGCACGGTTTTGGGTCTTCTTTTCAGTCCATGGGGATCAATAATAAATATACACCGGCGATTAAAACCTTTACTAAAATATACGCAATAGCTATCCCTGCGGGCTTTGTTTTTATTGCGCTCTTTCACCATTTTAATGCACTGTAAACAATGGGAACATTAAACTCTAACATACCGAAAGGACCACTGTCTGATAAGTGGACGCAACATAAAAGCAATATCAATTTGGTGAGTCCTGCCAACAAGCGATTGATTGATGTTATCGTCGTTGGAACGGGATTGGCAGGGGCTTCGGCTTCGGCAACGCTAGCGGAATTGGGTTATAACGTCAAGACGTTTTGTTTCCAAGATTCTCCCAGAAGAGCCCACTCTATTGCTGCTCAGGGAGGAATTAATGCTGCCAAAAACTACCAAGGAGATGGCGACTCCACCTACCGTCTTTTTTATGATACCATCAAAGGAGGGGATTATCGTTCCCGAGAAGCCAATGTGCATCGTTTGGCAGAAGTGTCGGCAAATATCATTGACCAGTGTGTGGCTCAAGGGGTTCCTTTTGCACGTGATTATGGCGGATTGTTAGACAATCGTTCCTTCGGAGGGGTACTGGTATCACGAACGTTTTATGCCAAAGGGCAAACGGGTCAGCAGTTATTGCTTGGAGCTTATTCTGCCATGAACCGGCAAATTGGTCGTGGGAAAATCAAAATGTACAACCGCCACGAAATGATGGACTTGGTTTTGGTTGATGGCAAAGCCCGAGGAATCATTGCACGTAATTTAGTGACTGGAAAATTGGAACGCCACGGAGCACATGCGGTTGTAATTGCATCTGGAGGGTATGGAAATGTTTTTTTCCTCTCAACCAATGCGATGGGAAGCAATGTGTCTGCCTCATGGAAAATTCACAAAAAAGGAGCCCATTTTGCCAATCCTTGTTTTACTCAAATTCACCCGACCTGTATTCCTGTATCTGGAGACCACCAATCGAAGCTAACACTGATGTCCGAATCCTTGCGGAATGATGGTCGCATCTGGGTGCCAAAAAAAATAGAAGATGCCAAAGCCATTCGTGAGGGACGTTTAAAACCCACGGAATTAGCCGAAGAAGATCGAGATTACTATTTGGAAAGACGCTATCCTGCTTTTGGAAACCTCGTGCCGCGCGATGTTGCATCTCGAGCGGCCAAAGAGCGTTGTGATGCAGGATTTGGAGTCAATAAAACGGGAGAAGCGGTCTACTTAGACTTTGCCGCTGCCATTGTGCGGTATGGGAAAGAAGAAGCCCATGTTAAAGGACTGGATGAAAACGATGCCCAATTGGTTAAAAAATTAGGGCAAGAAATAGTGCGTTCCAAATACGGAAACTTATTTCAGATGTATGAGAAAATCGTAGATCAAAACCCCTACGAAACCCCGATGATGATTTACCCAGCAGTTCACTACACCATGGGAGGTGTTTGGGTCGATTATAACTTGATGACAAGCATTCCGGGTTGTTATGCGATTGGTGAGGCCAATTTCTCCGACCACGGAGCCAATCGTTTGGGAGCCTCGGCCTTAATGCAAGGCTTGGCTGATGGTTATTTTGTCTTGCCCTATACTATCGGAGACTATTTAGCAGATGATATCCGAACCGGAACAATTGCCACCGACACTCCAGAATTTGACACGGCGGAGAAAGAAGTCCAAGATCGCTTGGAAGCCTTTATCAATAATGACGGAAAAAATTCAGTGGATTATTACCACAAAAAATTGGGCAAAATTATGTGGAATAAATGCGGGATGTCTCGCAATGAAAAAGACCTCAAAGAGGCCATGACCGAAATCAAAGAATTACGAGAAGACTTTTATAAAAATGTAAAAGTTCCAGGCGGCTTGGATGAATTCAATGAGCAACTTGCAAAAGCCGGCCGTGTGGCTGATTTCCTAGAATTGGGGGAGTTGTTTGCCAAAGACGCTTTGGAACGAAACGAATCCTGTGGGGGACACTTCCGTGAAGAGTCTCAGACTCCAGAGGGAGAAGCCTTGCGCGACGATGAGAATTTCACCTTTGTTTCCGCTTGGGAATACAATGTAGAGCCTGCCAAAGCCAAGCTTCATAAAGAAGCCTTGAATTATGAAGAAATAGAAGTAAAAACGCGCTCTTACAAATAGCGCTATAAATATATAGTATGAATCTGACCTTAAAAGTATGGCGCCAAGCCAACACCACTACCAGAGGGAGCTTTGAAACTTATCCCATTGCAGATGTTTCTCCAGATATGTCTTTCTTAGAGATGATGGATGTACTCAATGAAGAATTGATTCAAAAAGGAATCGATCCCATTGCTTTTGACCATGATTGTCGTGAAGGGATTTGTGGAATGTGTTCGATGTTTATCAACGGAGAAGCCCACGGTCCAGATCGTTTGGTTACTACTTGCCAACTGCATATGCGGAAATTCAAAGATGGAGACACCATCACCATTGAGCCCTTCCGCGCCAAGGCATTTCCAGTAGTCAAAGACTTAGCGGTGGATCGTTCCGCTTTTGATCGCGTGCAACATGCCGGTGGTTTTATCAGTGTGAATACTTCTGGGAATACTCAAGATGCCAACGCCATCACTATTGAAAAACACGATGCCGATCGTGCTTTTGATGCAGCAACCTGCATTGGCTGTGGAGCTTGTGTAGCCACCTGTAAAAACGCATCCGCTATGCTCTTTGTCTCGGCAAAGGTGTCGCAATACGCACTTCTGCCACAAGGAAAAGTTGAGGCTACAGATCGAGTCCTAAACATGGTCAAGCAAATGGATGAAGAAGGATTTGGAAACTGTACCAACACGGGTGCCTGTGAAGTTGAATGCCCAAAAGGAATCTCACTCGAAAATATCGCCCGAATGAACCGAGAGTATTTGACGGCGAGTATCAAAGGGTAAACCCCTAGCCGTTGTTAATAGACCACCCTTTTGAAGGGTTCATCGTAAAGTTAAAGATTTTACAACCAACAAGTAGCTTAAAAAAACAGATGACACTAAGTTTTATACGGATTAAGAACCATCTCCGTATAATCTGCAATGACATTTACACAACCTAAATTTAGAAGTTGTTGTTTGCTAAACTGTGTAGCAACACCAACAACGTCCATGCCTGCAGCCTGCGCACTTTGAATTCCAGATTGGGTATCTTCAAAAGCGAGGCAGTATTCGGGTGCCATTTGAATTTTTGCTGCCGCACGTAAAAATATCTCGGGATGAGGCTTCCCTTTAGTGACTTGATCGCCTCCCGTAGTCGAATGAAAATAAGTTTCGATTTTCAGTTGTTTTAGGGTCATGTCCAGATTGTTTTGGTCACCCATTGTGGCGAGTCCTAGGGGGATATCTTTTGCTTTTAAATATTCAAAAAAAGAATGCAATCCAGGGAGGGGTTGCAATAAAGAGCCAAAAGTGTCTCTGTAGAGGATTTCTTTTTCATTGCCCACGGCACGCAGTGCTTCTTCTGATTTTAGGTGTGGAAAAAAGCGCGCCATCACTTCAACAATAGTTCCTTTGTGGTAGTCGCGTTCGAAGGTTTCGGCGTCAATTCCCAATTGTTTTTCATCAATGAATTGCATCCAAGCGTCATGATGATAGTGCATATTATCGACCAAAGTGCCGTCCATGTCAAAAATTAGGGCTTTGTATTTGGAAAGAGGTTTCATAGCAAAACAGAATCAAGTATCTTATGGGGGTACAAGATAAAGCTATGCAATCACATTTGACAATGGCCTTGGTTCAGGCAAATACCGTGTGGGAAAATCCCCTCAAAAACCAAAAACAACTTACATCTCTTTTGGAAGGTGTAAGCCCAACGGCAGATATCGTTTTGTTACCCGAAATGTTTGCCACAGGCTTTAGTATGAATCCTCAGGAGTTTGCAGAATCTATGCAAGGAGCCACAGTCCAATGGATGCAAGCTTGGGCTGCGGATCATCAAAAAGTACTGGCGGGGAGCTTGGCTATTGAAGAAAAGGGGCTTTACTACAATCGATTTTTATGGGTGCTTCCCGATGGATCGTACCATACCTATGACAAGCGTTATGGTTTTTCCTTAGCTGGGGAAGATAAGGTCTATACAAAAGGAACTGTTGCCTCCGTTTTTGAATATCGAGGTTGGCGAATTTGTCCGAGGATCTGTTATGACTTGCGATTTCCTCTCTGGTCGCGTAATACAGAAAACTATGACATACTACTTTTTACTGCCAATTGGCCACAACCGCGAATTCACGCTTGGGATACCTTATTACAAGCGCGAGCCATTGAGAATCTAAGCTATTGCATTGGCGTGAATCGCGTAGGAGAAGACCCCAATGGCAATAGTTATCCGGGTCATTCAGCTGTTTATGATGCATTGGGTCATCGGATGAGCCAAGGTTTGAACGAAAAAGAGGGGATTGTAGAGGTTGCTATGGCACTTGATCCGCTTCGATCACTTCGGAAGCAGTTGAACTTTTTAGCCGATCGAGACGAATTTGTATGGGATCAAAAACTTGATTGACATCCCAGTTCGCTCGAACATCAATCTCTTCTGGGAGGTAGATGACTTCCTCAGGCTGAATTTTTTTTAAGTAATTTCCCGTGTCCCATTTATTGTTGTCGTTAGCATCTTTGATCACGCGAATGATATATTTTCCGGGGGGAAGATATTCAAAAGTATGCTGATTGTTGGTTAGTGCTTGGGTAATTCTTCGTTTGATTTTATAACGACTGTTGAGTAAATCCACCACAAGAGGACTGTCATCCAAGTTTTTGAATTGCATAATGAGCTTCCCATAACTTTCGTATTTTTTGGTTATTACGTCAAAAGCAATAGTATCATTGGTGGCACCAAAAAAGTCCGTGAATGCCTCGGGATAGATATCAAAAAAGTATTTACCGTTGGGCTCCAGATTCGGGATGGACAGTCGAATTTCATCTTTGTTTGGATGAAGGTTGACCTGAAAAGGCACCAAAACAGAGTCTTTATTCCGCACCTGAATTTTTTTATTGTCCATTTTTACAATAGGTAGGCTGGCTGTCAGAACCACCGAATCCCTGAGGTGCAAAATCTTGGGACTGGCCTGTTTGACTACCAGAGAATCGGGAGTGGGTGTTGAATATTTTACGGTATGGGTTCGGAGGCTGTCTTGGTAGGTATAACGAAACTGCAACGAGTCCTTAGGGGGATTTTTAAACCAAAAATTCAAGCTGTCTGTTTCCCGGCTTCGAGTAATTAGACTTTCAAAATCGGCAGGAACTTCAGAAACCATCTCCATGGATTGTCCTGTATAACGACCAAAATAAGCTAGTGCAATATGGTGTTCATTGACAAATTCGGGTTTGCTCCATGAAAAATTGGGCACTTCATTAAAAATTCTAAGGTCAACAATGCTATCGCCTGGCAATTCGATTTGCTTTTCTATAAATCCAATTTTATCGATGTTTTGATCAAAATAGTAGTTGGATGCTTTGTCCAGTAAGGCGATGAGTTCATATTTCCCGGCCTTTAGATTTTGGAACTGATAAAAGGTGCTATCAAGCGTACTAGCAACGTATAAAGGCTTTTGGGTGTAAACTGTTGAGTCGTTGTACGTACTGTCAATAGGGTATAGTTGTAGGGAAACATAAGGGGGTGTTTCGGCTTCAAAAGCATCCGTAACAGTTCCTCTAAATCGAAGAGAATCAATGGTGGCCCCAGTGGAAAGGGTATAGCTAAAATAGGAAAGGATATTACTCTCGTTGTGGTCTTGGATACTTTCGCCAAAATTGAAAGTATAGGTCGTGTCGTCTCGGAGACTGTCTTTGAAAATCACACTCACCTTTTTTGAAACCCCTGTTTGAGGATATACATTGTAACTACTAGGATCCATAGGGGGTGAAATGATCAACTGCTTTTGAAGATCACTCAACTTTATGTATTCATCAAAAGTTAAAACAAATTTTTCTTTATCAAAAAAAGTGGTCCTCTGTTTGGGAGAAGCATTCTGTAATACAGGAGGAATACTGTCAAGAGGTCCACCGGTGGGGGCGCCACGTTTGGCACAGTGTGAAAGTGTCAGGGCAAGACTTAAGCCTAGTAAAAAACGAAAAAATGTCGATTTCATCTCAGGACAAAATAACAACATATTCCCATCACTTCCTACACCCGATAGCTAGGATACTCAGTTTTGATTTTGGAGCCAAAAGCATGCTTTTTCCGCAGCTTTGTAGGGTAGCTCCTGTGGTAATGATATCATCTACGAGTAACCAATGCGGTTTATTAAAAAGACTTTGTTCCGTCCATCGAAAAGCTTGGTGCATTTCTTCGAAACGATCCAGTGTCTTATTTAAAGACAGTTGTTGGGTGTTTTTCACCCGTCGGATGCAGTTGGGCGCATAGGGAATATTAAGTTGTGAAGCGAGTGTTTGACAAAGCAGATGCACCTGATTGTAACCACGCTGCCGCTGTCTTCTGGGGTGGAGAGGCAACGGGACAATGGCTGTGCAATTTTGGTAAGTCGTATTCCGAAGTCGTTCCGCAGCAAGAATACCCAACCAGTGACCGAGTTGTTCTTGCCCCATAAATCTTAGTTGATGGATCATGTTCTGAAGGGGGCTATTGTCTTCAAAATAAAACATCGCAGTTCCCTGCTCAATGGGAATCCATTGGATTATTTTTTCGTAAACTGGATTGTTGTGCAATGTTTCAAAGTGGGTATAGGGAAGACTCGCCTGACAATGCAAGCAGCATGGTTTTTCATAGGGCATCATTTCTGCG
>CALITN010000190.1 GCA_938041595.1 uncultured Flavobacteriaceae bacterium
ACGTTTTTTCCTCACCCAAGAATGATTTTACAAAAAGAGGAATCCATCCAAATGATCGATACGCTAGAGGAAAAAATTCAATGGCTGGAAAAGCTTGGCGTCGATATATTGGTTGTTCATCCCTTTACCGTTGCCTTTTCAAGAACATCAGCCATTGCTTTTGCACGAGATATATTGAGTGAACAACTGCAATGCCAGCATGTCATTATTGGTTATGATCATCGCTTTGGTCAAAACCGAGAAGCTACCGTGCAAGATCTGGATGCATTTGGCCAACTCTATGGATTTGAGATCACTGTAATTCCAGCCCAAGATATAGCCTCCATTGCCGTAAGTTCTACCAAAATACGCAAAGCCCTCCATAACGGAGACTTGTCGACCGCCAATCAATACCTCAACCGTCCTTTTCGGCTTAGCGGAACAGTCATTCAAGGCGATCAAATCGGACAAACCATCGACTTTCGTACGGCCAATATCGACATGGCAGAAAACTACAAACTCTGGCCTTCTAGGGGAGTTTATCTTGTCAGCAGCCAAATTGATAGTGTTTTGTGTTGGGGCATGATGAACATTGGCAATCGCCCCACTGTTTCCGGAACAGCCACAACTATTGAAGTTCATTTTTTTGAGCTCAACCAAGATTTATACGAACGGCAATTAGCCCTCGATATCCATTTAAAAATTAGAGATGAAATAAAATTTGCATCCCTTCAAGAATTGAAAAAACAATTGGAAAAAGACAAGGCGCTTTGCTTGCAAAGCATACCCCAAATTCTTGCTGGAACTGCTACCTTTACCAAAAATTAATCTATGTTACCCCTTCCATTTGTTCGAGACAACAAAGAAACAGTCCTAGCTGGCTTAGCCAAAAGAGGTTTTAAGGAAACTACCCTTATCGATCGTCTGATTGAACTGGATCAAGACCGTCGTCAAACCCAAACCACCTTGGATCAAAAATTGGCAGAAGCCAATCAAAAAGCCAAAGAAATTGGAGCCCTTTACAAAAGCGGTAATGCAGCCGAAGCCAATGTTCTAAAAGAACAAACTTCAGCCCTAAAAGGAGAAACTAAAACCCTTCAAGAACAGCTCCAAAAACTAGAAGCAGAGCTTATAGAGATTCGAACAAAAATCCCAAATATTCCTCACGAATCGGTTCCAGCGGGTAACAGTGAAGAAGATAATGAAGAGATTTTCCGTGCAGGAACGATTCCTGAATTACATAGCGAAGCACTCCCTCATTGGGAATTAGCCTCAGCCTATGACCTGATTGATTTTGATTTGGGGAGTAAAATTACAGGAGCAGGGTTTCCTGTTTATAAAGGAAAAGGTGCCCGATTACAACGCGCCTTGATCAACTTTTTCTTAGACTTCAATACGCAAGCTGGGTATAAAGAAATACAAGTCCCTCATTTGGTCAATGAAGAATCGGGCTTTGGAACGGGGCAACTTCCCGACAAAGAGGGGCAAATGTATCATGTCCAAAATGACAATCTATACCTGATTCCCACAGCGGAAGTGCCATTGACCAATATCTACCGAAACGCATTGCTCAACGAATCCGATTTACCCATTGCCTTGACAGGTTACACGCCCTGTTTCCGAAGAGAAGCAGGTAGTTATGGCGCTCATGTTCGTGGCTTAAATCGTCTGCACCAATTCGATAAAGTTGAAATTGTACGTGTTGAACGTCCGGAAAACTCCATGGCAGCGTTGGACACAATGGTGGAACATGTAAAAAAATTACTGGAAGCACTAGAATTACCTTACCGAATCTTACGTTTATGTGGAGGAGACCTAGGTTTTACAGCCACGCTCACCTATGACTTTGAAGTTTTTTCAACTGCTCAGGATCGCTGGTTAGAAATCAGTTCGGTTTCAAATTTCAATAGCTTTCAGGCAGAACGCCTGCAACTGCGCTATAAAAGTAAAGACGGTCAAAAGCAAAGCGTTCATACCCTCAATGGAAGTTCGCTAGCCCTTCCACGAGTTTTGGCTGGTTTACTAGAAAACTGCCAAAGTCCCGATGGTATTCACATTCCAAAAGCCTTAGTCCCCTATTGTGGTTTTGACAAAATCATCGCTGAATGATTCTTTATAATGTCACCGTCAACCTTGCGCCTGAAATAGAACAGGACTGGTTGCAATGGGTGCAAAAAGAACATATCCCGGCAATGCTGGCCACTCAAAAATTTGTTTCGGCTCAGCTTGTTAAGGTCTATGACGAACAGCAAATGGCCACTGGAAGCTATGCCGTCCAGTACAAGGCTGAAAGTGCCATGCTATTGAATGCCTATCTCAAAGAAGATGCTCCTCGGCTTCGGCAACAAACCAAAAAACGATTTGGAGATCAATTACTCGCATTTCGTACTTTTTTAAACATATTGGCCGAGCACAAATGAAATCCGTTGCACCCAAAAAACACCTCGGACAACATTTTCTTACGGCGCCAGAAATCGCCCAAAAAATTGCTGACACCCTACTATTTGAAAACTACCAAGATGTTTTGGAAATTGGTCCTGGAACAGGGGTTCTTACGCAGTTTTTAATCCCCAAAACCGAATCTCTTAAAGTAGTTGAGCTCGATCAGGAATCCATTGACTATTTGCACATTCACTATCCTAGTTTGAGTGGCAATATCATCAATGCCAATTTTCTCGAATTGGACCTAAAAAAGCTGTATGGAAATCGTCCCTTGGCTATTATTGGGAATTTCCCCTACAACATCTCCACCCAAATCGTATTTCGAGTATTGGAGAATCGCACACAAATTCCCTTTTTCTCCGGCATGTTTCAAAAAGAGGTCGCCGAAAGAATTTGCGAGCTTCCTGGAAGCAAAAAATATGGGATTCTATCCGTACTGACACAACTGTTTTATGAAGCTAGCTATTGCTTTACGGTAAAACCTGGAGTGTTTAATCCCCCTCCTAAAGTCGATTCAGGAGTTATCCAACTAAAGCGGAAAAAGAGCTTCCACTTGCCGTGCGATGAAGCGCTATTATTTCGCGTTGTCAAAACCAGCTTTCAACAACGACGTAAAACTCTACGAAACAGCCTTAAATCGTTTGGACTCGCTGCTGATTTGACAGAAGATAGTATCTTTGACCTACGTCCGGAAAAACTTTCTGGTGATGCATTTATAGCGCTAACCCAAAAGATTGAAAATGGCCAATTTTCAAATTGATAAACAACAGATTGAGGAAATACGGTCTTTGATCGAAGCGCAGCACAACAAAAAACTTCAAAAAAAGCTCAATCAGTTTCACTATGCTGACATAGCCGAAATCATACAAGAACTCACCAATCAGGAGGCGCTTTTTTTGGTAAAGCTTCTGGATAGCACCAAAACAGCCGATGCACTAGCCGAACTGGATGAAGACATTCGAGAGGGAATCATCAAACAACTTTCCGTTAAGGAGATTGCCGATGAAATTGAAGAGCTTGACACCGATGATGCTGCCGACCTGATTGCAGAACTACCCGAAGCGCGTCAGGAAAAAGTTTTTAACGAAATAAGTGATGAAGCACTGGCAGAAGATCTGCGAGAACTCCTTAACTACGACGAAAACACTGCCGGGGGATTAATGGCTAAAGAACTGGTCAAAGTTCAAGAAGACCTTAGCGTATTAAAATGTGTCAATGCCATGCGGGCTCAAGCGGAAAATGTGACTCGTGTCCATTCCATCTATGTGGTTGATAGCAAAAATCGTCTCAAGGGAAGGTTGTCATTGTAAGATTTAATAACTGCCAATTCACGTGCTTTGGTTAAGGACATTTCTATCCCCAAGGTGGATTTTGTCACGGACGATACCGAAGGGGAAGAAGTCGCTAAAATTATGTCCAAATACGACTTAGAAGCCATTCCCGTGGTCAATGATAAAAAAGAATTACTCGGTAGGATAACCATTGATGACATC
>CALITN010000191.1 GCA_938041595.1 uncultured Flavobacteriaceae bacterium
CCCGAAAGGCTTATCACCCTTGCTGATTTTTTAAGCAATAATACCGATGTTGCTATCGAAACCCCATCAACACGAAAACAACATCTTGAAAAACTCTACCGAAACACTCCCCTTTTGGAGGTGCAACAGCTCCGAAAAGCATACCCCCAAAATGCTTTTTTTTGGCAAAAAAAAGGAGAAACGGAAGTACTGGCTCCTATAAGTTTTGAAATATATCCTGGCGAAACCTTGGGTTTGGTTGGAGAATCTGGGAGTGGAAAATCTACGCTGGGAAGAAGTTTAAGCTATTTGACACCTCCAAGTGGTGGTCAAGTATTATTTGAAGGGGAGCCCATCTCACTAAAAATGGAGCACACACGACAAAAACTGCGAAAAGACATCCAGTTTGTCTTTCAAGACCCCTATGCAGCCTTGCATCCTCGAAAAACAATTGGACAAATGCTTACCGAGGTCCTCCAACATTATAAAACGAAAGCAATTAACAAAAGAATTGAACAACTCCTCGAACAAGTAGGTCTTGAAAAGGAAATGCAGGTCCGCTACCCCCACCAACTTTCTGGTGGACAACGACAACGTGCCGTAATTGCACGTGCACTGGCTCCAAAGCCCAAGTTGATCATCTGCGATGAAGCCGTAGCAGCCTTGGATATTTCCATCCAAGCCCAGGTTTTGAATTTGCTCAACAAACTTAAAAAACAATTGGGACTGTCCTATCTTTTTATCTCTCACGATATGGCTGTGGTTCGGTATGTATCAGACCGTATTCTTGTTCTCAACAAAGGAAAAATGGAAACGCTACAAGAAGCAGATCAACTGTTTCAAAAGCCCAACAATACCTATACCCAAAACCTAATTGAAGCTATCCTCTAAATAGGTATTAAAAATCAAGAAAATCTCTGAGTGGAACATTGAAAGCTTTTGAGATTTCCCAGAGTGTGTAAATCGTGTGATTTACATTCCCGTTCTCAAGCTTATGGATGGCCTGTCGATCCTTGAATGAAGCGCGTGCCAAGTCTGATTGACTCCAACCCTTTTGCTGTCTCATTGCAATGGTTCTTTGACCAATTTTTTTATTCAACTCCTTTTTAGTCACCAAGATAAATTTCAGCCAGTTCCTTCTATATTATGTCATACTAAAAATTAACATTATTAAAATTTTATTTTAATGAGCCAATAAAAACGTTGCTGATAAAGCATTTTAAACCAACATTTCTTAAGCACTCACACCTTGAAACATTTGCATCAAAAAAGACTCAAGGCGCCCTATCTAAATTGAATGGATGAAAAATATTTTGATAGACTATCCTAATCCTTTTCTAATTTCATAAAACCGTTAGAGAATACAAAACAGCTAAAAACATTCCTAAATATCCTTTATGATATTAGGGGTTTCATAATCATTTACAAAAAATAGGTTTCTTATTACTGAAAAATAAAGTCAGAAAAATCTTAAACTGCCGGATCTGGAATAGCATTGTGAATGCCATCGATTTCTTTAAGAACTTCTTCGGAAAGTTGAATTTTGGCAGAGTCAATATTCTCTTTGAGTTGTTCTAAGCTCGTAGCCCCAATAATATTGGAAGTCACAAACGGACGATCATTGACAAAAGCCAGTGCCATTTGCGTAACGCTCATTGCGTGATTTTCAGCCAATTCCATATACCGTTTTGTCGCTTCGGTACTTTGCGGACTGCTATAGCGATTAAACCGAGGGAAGAGGTTCAAGCGTGCATTATCAGCGGCAGTTTTATGAATATATTTCCCTGTAAGTACACCAAAGCCCAAAGGCGAATAAGCCAAAAGACCAACGTTTTCATAATGGCAGATTTCTGCATTGCCAACTTCAAAAGGGCGACAAAGGAGCGAATAGGGGTTTTGAATCGTAATCATCCGTGGGCGATCGGAATTAGCTGCTTGCAAAAAACGCATCATTCCCCACGGAGATTCGTTGGAAAGACCCACTTGGCGAATATTTCCTGCTTTGACATGATCCTGAAGAGCGTCTAAAACCGCTTCAAAGTTTTCCTCCCATTCGTTTTTGGGGTTATGAACAAAACCACGTTGCCCAAAACGATTGTTGTCACGCTCTGGCCAATGCAATTGATATAGATCGATGTAATCTGTTTGCAATCGTTTGAGACTCTTGTGGACCGCTTCGTCTATATGTTCTTTTCGGAAACTCAGATTTTCACGAATATGTTGGGTATAGTCCCCTGGCCCAGCCACTTTGGAAGCTAAAATAACCTTTTCGCGATTGCCTGTTTTTTTGAACCATGTCCCCATAATACGCTCCGTTTCTCCTTGTGTTTCTGCAGCAGCTGGAACAGGATACAGCTCAGCGGTGTCAAAAAAATTGACCCCATGTTCAAGCGCATAGTCCATTTGTTCGTGCCCTTCAGATTCCGTGTTTTGGTTTCCAAAGGTCATGGTTCCTAAACAAATTTTACTGACTTTTATGTCGGTATGGGGTAATAAGCGATATTCCATTTAATTCATTCCTTATTGAGCAGGTCAGTGATTGCATCTAAATTGGGACTTAAGACGACTTCGATTCGACGATTGGCAGCACGGCCCTCAGCAGTGCTATTGGGGGCAATAGGTATAAACTCCCCCCGACCCGCTGCTGTAAGATTTTGAGAGAGGATTTCTGAGTTTTGCTCCAAAAGTTTTACAATTGCTGTGGCACGCTTGGCTGACAAATCCCAATTCCCTTCTAGAGCTCCTTTCCCAGCATAAGGAACGTCATCGGTATGTCCTTCAATCAGAACACCTATATCTGGGTTTTCAGCTAAAACAGTTCCTAATTGGGCAATCGCCATACGCCCGTCCGAGCCAACTTCCCAGCTACCGGATCGAAATAAAAGTTTGTTTTCCATCGAAACATAGACTTTGCCATTGCGCTGCTCAACGGTTAGACCCTTACCTTCAAAATTTAGAAGAGCATCACTCAAGCGCTGTTTCAATTCATTCATTGCATTTTCTTTTTCTGCAATCAGATTTTCCAAGTCTCTAAGACGTGCTTCCCGATCCGTAAGCATTTGTTCTTTCTGGGAAATTTCAGCAAGCAATTCATTGTTTTTAGCAATACTCTTTTGTAATGCGGCATCTGAATTTTCCTCCAAAGCACTGTAAGCATTTTGCAGATTGGTGTAATCTTTCCGTGTCTGCACCAAACTATCCTGAGTTTTTGTCAGGTTTTTCACATTGATTTCTAGCTCTTTTTCAAGCGCTTTGGTGAACAGTTGAAGGGAGTCATATTTTTTATTCAAATCTGTATGAACCCCTTTAAGGTCTGCATAACGGCTTTCTAAATCAGCAAATACTTTGTTGGAAACACAGCTGCTAAATAAGGTTGTCGCCAGAAAAACGAAAGGAATGAATTGTTTTTTCATGAATCAAAATTTAGTTCAACACCCACCGGGCAATGATCGGAATGGTGGGCTTCCGGCAAGATGTAGGATCTTGCAATATTTTTTTGAAGGGGGGTGCTTACCATAGCATAATCAATGCGCCAACCTTTATTATTGGCTCGTGCATTGGCCCGATAGCTCCACCAACTATAATGATGAGGCGCTGGGTTTAAATAACGAAAAGAATCGATAAAACCGCTTTTCAAGAACCCACCCAACCAGGCTCGTTCTTCGGGTAAAAATCCTGATACAGTCTTGTTGCGAACTGGATCATGAATATCGATGGCTTCATGACAAATATTGTAATCACCACAAATTACGAGATTGGGATGTGTTGTCTTAAGGCCATCAATATAGACTTGGAATTCATCCATAAATCGAAATTTATAATCCAAACGAGCACTGTTGGTCCCTGATGGCAAATAGAGACTGATGACCGAACAGCTTTCAAAATCAACTCGAATTACCCGGCCTTCAAAATCAATGTGATCAATGCCTGTTCCATAGGCCACGTGCTTGGGTTCTTCTTTTGTCAATATCGCCACGCCACTGTACCCCTTTTTTTCAGCTGAAAACCAATAGTGGTGATAGCCTGCGGCATCCAGCAACTCAGTTTCTACTTGCTCTTTTAAAGCCTTGGTCTCTTGCAAACACAACACATCTGGAGCCGCGGCCTGCAACCAGCCCATAAAGTCTTTTTTGAGGGCTGCACGAATTCCATTGACGTTATAGGAAAGAATATTCATCAACACTAAAATAGCAATCTGAGCGTTATAAATTTGAAGAAAACTCGAATCTTTATCCTCAAATCTATGAACACTTTATCCCCTACCAACAAACGAGAACGGTGTCTCTATTTTCATCAATGAGCAAACGCTTCTAGATTTTTTGCAGCCAGTGTTTTGGGTTGAGTTTTTCATCTAAAAAATCATCCAATTGATCCACCGAAATACGCTCTTGTTTCATACTGTCACGATCCCGAAGTGTAACCGTTTGATCCTCTAGAGATTGGTGGTCTACCGTGATACAGTAGGGAGTTCCCAGTGCATCTTGACGACGATAACGTCGCCCAACAGCATCCTTTTCATCATAATTGACCGGATAATTCCACTTGAGGTCGTTTTGGATTTTTCGTGCCAAATCTGGCAAGCCGTCTTTTTTGACCAAAGGCAGGATTGCCACTTGCGTAGGAGCCAATACTGCGGGGAGCTTTAAAACCGTTCGGCTACTGCCGTCTTCTAGGGTTTCTTCTTGTAGTGATTTGGAAAAAACAGCCAAGAACATACGATCCAATCCGATTGATGTTTCCACCACATAAGGGACATAATTCTCATTGCGTTCCGGATCAAAATATTGCAATTTCTTCCCTGAGAATTCTTCATGACTTCCCAAGTCAAAATCAGTACGGGAGTGGATTCCCTCTAGTTCCTTAAATCCAAAAGGAAATTTGAATTCAATATCGGCTGCCGCATCTGCATAATGGGCAAGTTTTTCGTGATCATGGAAGCGGTAATTCTCCTCACCCAATCCTAAAGATTTGTGCCAATTGAGTCGGGTTTCTTTCCATTTTTCATACCATTCTTTTTGGGTTCCTGGAGGGATGAAAAACTGCATCTCCATTTGTTCAAATTCACGCATGCGAAAAATAAACTGCCGAGCTACAATTTCATTTCGAAAAGCTTTTCCTATTTGAGCAATTCCAAAGGGCACCTTCATTCGTCCTGTTTTTTGAACATTCAGAAAATTGACAAATATTCCTTGAGCTGTTTCCGGACGTAAATAAAGGTCCATAGCAGAATCGGCTGAGGCTCCAAGCTTGGTGCCAAACATTAAGTTAAATTGCTTTACATCAGTCCAATTACGAGAGCCTGATTCTGGACAAGCAATCTCTAATTCTTCAATCAAATTCTTAACGTCTGCTAGGTCTTCCCTTTCTAGCGATTGTCCCAAACGTTTAAGGATTCCATTGATCTTTTCTTGATAGCCAACCACTCGGGGATTGGTGGCTAAAAATTGTTCTTTATCAAAGGCTTCTCCAAAGCGTTTTGCGGCTTTGGTCACTTCTTTTTCTATTTTAACTTCCAGTTTTCCGCAGTAGTCCTCCACCAATACATCGGCTCGATAACGTTTTTTAGAGTCTTTATTGTCAATCAAAGGATCGTTAAAGGCATCCACGTGGCCCGAGGCCTTCCAAGTGGTAGGATGCATGAAAATTGCCGCATCAATCCCCACTATATTATCGTGCAACTGCACCATCGCACGCCACCAATAGTTTTTGATATTGTTTTTCAGTGCAGCCCCATTTTGACCGTAATCATAAACAGCGCTTAGTCCGTCATAAATTTCGCTTGAGGGAAATACAAAACCATACTCTTTGGCATGGGAAATTACTTTTTTAAAGGGGTCGTTTTGTGTTGCCATTCGGCAAAAATAATGGCTTTTTGCCTATATTGAACATCCCACAACTTTTTTTCCATGAAAAAACACTTCCATCGCTGGTGGGAAACCTGCTTTTCTTTCTTTTTTCCTCACTTTTGCCCGGGCTGTTCTGCAGAAATGATGCCCTATGAAAAGCCATGTTGCTTGCATTGTCAGGCGAGCCTTCCCTATACGCACTTTGAAACCTTGCACAACAATCCAGTTTATGAAAAACTAATCCAATGGATTCCCATTGAGCAAGGAACTGCGATGTTTTATTTTGAAGACAATAGTCCCCTTCAGAACATGATCCATCAACTAAAATTTATGGGGCAAGAACAACTCGGTCACTGGTTGGGTATTCTTGCTGCGGAACAACTTCGGAATACGACTTACCAA
>CALITN010000192.1 GCA_938041595.1 uncultured Flavobacteriaceae bacterium
TAGATTTTGAACCCGGTATCCATTTCCCACAACTGCAAATGCAAGCGGGTGAAACAGGTATCAATACACTCCGAATTTACAATCCTGTAAAAAATGGATTGGAACATGACCCTTACGGGCATTTTGTCAAACGATGGGTGCCAGAACTCAAAACACTTCCTTTCCCTTTGATACATCAACCATGGACCATTACACCCATGGAAGAAAGCCTCTACAAGTTTCAACCTGGCAGCGACTATCCCAATCCGATTGTCAAACTGGAGGAAAGCCGAAAAAAAGCAAGTGACGTCCTCTGGAATTTACAGAAAAACAGCTTGGTCCGGAAAGAAAGTCGGCGGATCCTACAACGCCATACGCTCCCTGACCGCAATAGTATTCAATAAATGAAGACGCAATAATTAGGCCGATGAAAAAGAAATACGAACTCAACGAAATGCAAATCGATCGGATCATTGAAATGGCTTGGGAAGATCGGACTCCTTTTGATGCCATTCTAGATCAATTTGGTCTCAAGGAACAACAAGTGATCACCTTGATGCGAAGAGAGATGAAAGAAAGTAGCTTTCGGATGTGGCGTGCACGAGTACAAGGGCGAAAGACAAAACACCGTGTCCAACGTGGCGAAGACATCAATCGATTCAAATGCAGTAGGCAACGGAACATCAGCAATAACAAGGTTTCCAAAAGAAGATAATTTCATATTTTAGCGTATGAATCAGAATAAAACCCGACCCACCCAAGGATCGGTTGCCTCCTATCTTGACCTAATTAACCCGGCCCAAAAACAAGAAGATTGTCGCTGGCTACACCAACTTATGGAACGACTGACTGGCGAAAAAGCCGTCTTGTGGGGCAGCAGCATCCTTGGCTACGGTTCCTATCATTACCGCTATAAATCTGGACGCGAAGGGGATTGGTTTCTTTGTGGCTTTGCTGCCCGAAAACAAGCTATTAGCCTTTATTTACTCTGTGATTTAAACCACAAAGACCTCGACTTTACCGACCTAGGAAACTATAAAAAAGGAGTGGGGTGTCTATACATCAAACAACTCCAAGAGGTCAGCCAAAAGAAATTAGAAACACTCGTCGCAAAAGCCATTGAAATCTGCCGTCGAAAAGCAGTTACACCCGAGTGATCTTGGCTCCGATAGCACGAAGACGCTCATCAATGCGCTCATAACCTCTATCGATTTGTTCAATATTGTGAATCACGCTGGTTCCCTCTGCCGATAATGCTGCGATCAATAAAGAAATACCCGCGCGAATGTCTGGAGATGTCATAATCGTTCCTTTGAGTTTGGATTTGAAATCATGCCCAATGACCGTTGCTCTGTGGGGATCGCAAAGAATAATCTTGGCTCCCATGTCTATGAGTTTATCGACAAAAAACAAACGACTTTCAAACATCTTTTGATGGATTAGTGCCTCCCCTTGTGCTTGAGTGGCAACAACCAAAATAATACTCAACAGATCGGGCGTAAACCCAGGCCAAGGAGCATCGGAAATGGTAAGAATAGAACCGTCAATAAAGTTTTGAATTTTATACCCTTCAGTATGTGCTGGAATGACAATATCGTCTTGGTCTTTTTCCAAGGTTATGCCCAAACGACGAAAAACGGAAGGAATTTGCCCCAAAAACTCCCATTGAACATTTTTGATACGTAAGGCACTTTGAGTCATTGCAGCCAAACCGATCCAGGAACCGATTTCAATCATATCGGGTAATATGCTATGTTCCGTCCCTTGCAGGGAATCCACACCTTGGATCGTTAGCAGATTGGATCCAATACCAGAAATAGAAGCACCCATGCGGTTGAGCATTAGGCATAATTGCTGAAGATAGGGTTCACAAGCGGCGTTGTAGATGGTTGTGGTCCCTTTGGCTAATACGGCAGCCATAAGAATATTGGCTGTTCCCGTCACCGAAGCTTCGTCTAAAAGCATGTCTGTACCCTTGAGTTGCTCCGCTCTAACGGTGTAGAAATAATTCTCACGATCGTATTCAAACGCGGCTCCTAATTCAATAAAACCGTCAAAATGGGTGTCCAAGCGGCGACGGCCAATTTTATCTCCTCCAGGACGTGGTATACTTCCAACACCAAAACGCGCTAGCATGGGGCCAACAAGCATAATGGAACCCCGCAATCCTTTTCCATCTTCCTTGAATCGATCGGACGACAAATAATCTAAATCTACAGCATCCGCCTGAAATAGGTAGCTGTTGGCTCCTTTGGAGGAAACCTTTACCCCAAGTTCTTGCAAGAGTTTGATCAACTTTTGCACATCAATAATCTCTGGGATATTGTGAATCAATACTGGTTCTGCTGTTAGTAATACAGCACATAAAATTTGCAAGGCTTCGTTCTTGGCCCCTTGTGGTTGAATTTCCCCTCCTAAAGGCTGTCCACCTTCTATTTTAAAACTCCCCATTGGCAATAACTAGTTAATATCGTTTGCGGTTGTTTCGTTTTCTTGGTTTGCTTGGATTATTGGATTTTGGCCCGTTTCCATTTTTGGATTTTACTTTTAAGAAATCTGCCGAAGAGGTTAGCGGAAGTAATTCGGGATTGAGGGTCAACTCGCCCTTGGAGAGTTCTTCTAAGTGCTTAAAGATCACCTCATCTTCTACGGTGTCTTTGTTCCAATTCAAAAAGCATTTTTTCATATGATTGGCTATGGTAAAGATCAAAGCATCTTTCATATCACCGGCCTCCCATCCTTTTGCCACTTCGATCATATGATTGATATTGTTCCCATAGAAACGGTATTTCTGTGTGTTTTTAGGATAGTCCAAACGCTTTGGACGTTGCTCCAGTAATTCCTTTTCGGGTTTGTCAAAAGGAGCGTCTACATCAAGTTCAAATTTTGACATGATAAACAATTGATCCCAAAGCTTGTGCTGAAAATCAGGAACATCACGCAAATGAGGATTGAGATTTCCCATCACTCCAATAATTGCCTTGGCCATTTTGTTGCGCTG
>CALITN010000193.1 GCA_938041595.1 uncultured Flavobacteriaceae bacterium
ATAGAGAAATTGCAAAGCTTAGGTCACGAAGTCAAACGTGTAGGAGGATAATTTTAATAGTTCGATTTTAAATTTGTGTAGTGATGCCCTGTATGATAAGCTGTTCAGATAGCTATTTCTCTGGTCGTCATTTTTCCCAAAAGAGGATGAGGAAGCGGATAGGTGTCTAAATCAGACTCTGTCCATTTTTGGATTTTCTTAGCCAATCTTTTTTCTTCTTTTACCAACTTGGATATATATAACAAGCTACTGTTTTCATTGCTTTACTGGATTTAGGGACTGTAGGAAAACAACTACCACTCCACCAGTTTCAATCCTTTGGATTGCAAATAAGCATTGCATTGACTAAAATGACGATGGCCAAACCAATACCCTCGATTGGCACTTAATGGCGAAGGATGCCCACTTGTTAGTATCAAATGCCGACGGGAATCAATCAAAGGGATTTTCTTTTTGGCATAGCCTCCCCACAGAAAGAATACGAGCCCTTCTTTTTCCGTGGATAGCTTTTGGATCACTGCATCAGTAAACCGCTCCCATCCTTTCCCTTGATGGCTTCCTGCTTGGTGAGCTGCCACTGTGAGGGTAGCATTCAACAACAATACTCCTTGAGTAGCCCAAGCTGTCAAATCGCCACTTTCTGGATAGGATTTCCCAACATCGGTATGCAGTTCTTTAAAAATATTGATCAAAGATGGGGGATGCGGAACACCCTCGGGTACGGAAAAACATAAGCCGTGCGCTTGCCCTGGACCATGGTAGGGGTCTTGCCCCAGCAAAACTATCTGGACACGTTCCAATGGGCAGGCATCAAAAGCCTTAAAAATTTCAGAACCGGGAGGATAACAGCTCTCCGTAGCATACGCCGATCGAATAAACTTGATAAGCTTTTGAAAGTAAGGGGCTTCGAACTCGCTTTGGAGCAATTTTTCCCAACTAGGGTGAATTCGTACAGCCATATTTCGCTATTTTTGCAAGGCTAAGTTATGAAAAAGGAAAACGCTTATATCCCTCAAAAAACCCTTGAAGACCTCGAATATCATGAGGTTCTAAAACAGCTAGCCGTTTTTGCTATTACCGAAATGGGGACCATCGCCTGTTTGGAAAGCAAACCGTTGCCTAACGGTCCTGAACTTCATCAGCAGCTACAAGCTGTTTTTGAGTTTCGTGCCTCTTTTGACAATGACAATCGAATTCCAAATCACGGCTTTGAAGATCTTAACAAAGCCATCCAGATGCTACAAATCGAAAATAGCGTTCTGGAAATCCAAGCCTTTCGCAATATTGGCAGTACTTCCGAAACGGTGAACACCCTTTTGAAGTTCTTTAAAAAATTTAAATCCTACTACCCTACGCTCTTTACCCGTGGAAAAGAAATCGAGCTGAATAAGGAGATCAAGCGAGAAGTGGAAGCGGTGATCGACCGCTTTGGAGAGGTGCGCAACAATGCTTCGGAGGACTTAGCTCGAATTCGAAAGCAAATCAATCAATTAAAGGGCCGCATTGGTCAAAGTTTTAATAAGGCCTTAAGTTATTATACACAGCAAGATTATTTAGATGATATCCGCGAATCCGTATTGGATAATAAACGTGTGTTAGCTGTTAAAGCCATGCACCGACGAAAGGTCAAAGGCACCATCATGGGGAGTTCCAAAACCGGAAGTATCGTGTTTATGGAACCAGAAGCTACAGCGCAATTGACCCGTGAACTGCAAAATCTCATATTTGAAGAGACGGAAGAAATCAAAAAGATCCTTAGTTTACTTACAGATTTCCTCCGCCCTTTTGCTCAGCTTATTCAACACTACCAAGAATACCTTCTAGCCCTTGACATTATTTACGCCAAGGCGTGCTATGCATTAGATATTAATGGAATTCTTCCTAAAATCACAGAACGCTCAGAGATTGAGTACCTCCAAGCGTACCACCCCTTATTGTGGAAAACCCATCAGACTGAAAATAAAAAAACCTATCCGCAAGACATTCACCTAAGTCCAGACAAAAGAATTATTGTCATTTCTGGACCCAATGCTGGAGGGAAAAGCATTACTCTTAAAACGGTGGGCTTACTTCAACTGATGTTGCAAAGTGGTATTTTGATTCCCGTCCACGAACAAAGTCGTGCCACGCTATTCAATAGCATCCTTACAGATATAGGGGACAATCAATCCATCGAAAATCACTTGAGTACTTATTCCTATCGATTGAAAAATATGAAGGTGTTTCTAAGAAAATGCAATGAGAGCACCCTTTTTCTGATTGATGAATTCGGAACGGGATCAGATCCCGAACTCGGTGGCGCCCTGGCCGAAGTAATGCTAGAAGATTTTTACGAACGCAATGCTTTGGGATTGATTACCACCCACTACTCCAACCTCAAGGTCTTGGCCAACGAACTCCCAGCTATGGAAAATGCTAACATGCAATTTGACAATCAAACCTTAGAGCCAGTATTTAAACTTGTTACAGGAGAAGCAGGCAGTTCTTTTACTTTTGAAGTTGCTAAAAAAAACGGCTTACCGTTCAATTTAATCAATCGCGCCAAGAAAAAAATTGAACGCGGCAAAGTTCGTTTTGATGCCACTATTGCCAAGCTGCAGAAAGAACGCAGTCAAATGGCCAAAACAGGGCAATCCCTTCGGGAAAAAGAAAACAAGGCCCAAGTGGAATCTGAAAAGTTGGAAGTATTGAATCAAAAAATAAAATCCAAGCTGACCAGTTACCAAGAGTTGTTTGACCACAACCAGCGAATGATTGTTTTAGGGAACAAAGTCAATGATTTGGCGGAGCGTTATTTTGTCAATAACAAGAAGCGTCCTCTGATCGCGGATTTACTCAAAATGGTAGAGACCGAAAACTCCAAGCGAAAACGCAAAACGGTGGCGCTGGCAAAAAAAGAGAAAGCGGAGAAAAAGAAAGTTGATCAAGAGGTACAGCAAAAAATTGAAAAAATCCGCAAAGAGAAGAAGGTAAAAAAGAAAACTCCTGAACCTAAGCCTAAAGTTAAAGTAATACTTAAAGTCGGAGACAAAGTTCGTATTAAAGACAGTCTTTCGGTGGGTACTTTGGATATTATTGAGAAGAAAAAGGGCATTGTAAATTACGGTCTTTTTACTACTCAAGTAGATTTAGAACAATTAGAACTCGCCCAATGACTTCGCAACGTCCCTTTGTGATTTTTTTCGATGGACACTGCGTGCTATGTCATTTCTGGGTGAAACAGATTCTTAAATATGATGCTAAAGATCGTTTTTCCTTTGCAGAATTGGAAGGAAAACTGGGGCAACAGTTCCTCATAGAGCGGGGACTGGAAGCAGAAGATTCTATTGTGCTTTGGGAAAAAGGAAAAGCCTACTGGTTGCGTTCGGCCGCTGTATTTATCATTGCTCAAAAACTGGGGGGAATGTTTGGTCTAC
>CALITN010000194.1 GCA_938041595.1 uncultured Flavobacteriaceae bacterium
AATTATTACGATTTAAGTGAAGATGGCTATGCCGGTCGTGCCTTAAATTGGGATGCAGATATATTATGGGACACCCGTGATTATGTCGATCAAGCTTATGCGGAGATGATGGACTCACTCTATCTTCCACCCGAACTTTGGTACAATGGTGAAATGAAAATTGATGTTACCAAACTAGTTTACAGGTATACTTGGTTTGATGCTGAAGCGGCTTCTAAAAAATCCAAACGCACACGAGAGCAATTTATTGATCGTAAACCATTTATTAAAAAAGAAGAAGTGCAAATTTATCCGGATACAACAGTATGGATTAAAGATTTTATCTACTCCTACAATGAACCGATGCACAATGAATATTTTTCACATCCTGCCTATCAAGATTATCCCGTTGTGGGCGTTTCTTGGAAGCAAGCTGTGGCCTTCTGTAACTGGAGAACCCATTTCAAAAATAGTTACCAAAAGTCTCGTGATAAGCCTTTGGTAAACAATTTTAGACTGCCTAGTGAAGCCGAGTGGGAATATGCAGCTCGAGGTGGAATTCCATCCGGGACCTACCCATGGGGAGGGCCCTATTTACTAAATGATAGAGGATGTTTCTTGGCCAACTTTAAACCGCTACGCGGAGATTATGCAGTCGATCAAGCAGTCTACACAGTAGAAGCAAAATCCTATTTACCGAACGATTATAACTTATACAATATGGCAGGAAATGTTGCCGAATGGACACGTTCCTCCTATGACCCTGGAGCCTATGACAATGTTGCTTCTTTGAACCCTGACATGTCATTGGAATCCGAAATGCGAAAAGTAGTTAGAGGGGGTTCGTGGAAAGATGTGGCGTATTTTTTACGTGTCAGTTCACGAGACTATGAATACGCAGATACAGCCAGAAGTTTTATTGGCTTTCGAACGGTTCAAGATTACCTTGGAACCTCTAATGTGAAAATCAAATAATATCGTTATTTTTATACCAAACCTAACTATAAAAAAATGAATGAAAAAACTCTCAACAAACGGTTAAGAAGTAAAATTGCTATGCACATGCTATTCGGATTAGGAGGTGCGGTTGTAATTATTGGTGCATTATTTAAAATCCTTCACTTGGAAATTGGTCCAATTACAGGAGGACTTGTATTAGGTTTGGGGCTTGGAACAGAAGCCTTGATCTTTACGGTAGCAGCCTTAAATACAGGAGAAATCAAAGAAGAGCACGCAGACTACGTTAAAAAAGTTTCTGGAGGCGGTGGCGGTGCAGCACCCAAAAAGGACGGGAGTCTTTCTTCCAAAATTGACGAGTTGATGAAAGAAGCCAAATTGGACGTCACACTGATGAACAATTTGACCAAGAGCATCAAGAATCTAGAGGCTACAGCACAAGCTATTCAGCCTGTATCTTCTACGGTCAATTCCAACCAAGAATACAGCGATCAACTTCAAAAAGCGGCTAAGACGCTCAACGAACTGAACAGTCATTATTCTAAGCAAGTTGAATCTGCTGGAACAAGCGCTGCTTTCAATTCTCAGGTTGCTCAAAATGCAGAACAATTGCGTTTGCAAATGGAATCTCTATCTGCCAACCTCTCTAATTTGAACCAAGTATATGGTGGAATGCTTTCTGCTATGAACAAAAAATAAGCAGAAGAAATGGCAGGAGCAAAAGAAACCCCCAGGCAGAAGCTAATTAGCTTGATGTATCTGGTGTTCATTACCATGTTAGCCCTCAACGTAAGTAAAGAGGTATTGGATGGTTTTGGACAGATGTTCGTTAAACTCAAGAGTGCCAATGGCCGAGTTTACGATAGCAATGAGATTTACTACAATAAAATTTCTGTAAACGCTAGAGAGAAAGAAGGAAAATGGGTTGGTCATGAGCGCACCGCGAATGAGATCAAGAAATCTTCTGAAGAATTTTTTAAGCGTATTGATGAAATCAAAGAAACCATAACTGAGAAACAAAGAGAAAAAGATCCAGAATTAAAGGAGTATTCTCAAATGGACAAGGGTGAAGCCCTTGATCTATTGTTTTTTGATGCAAATGGAGTATCGCCTGGCGGGACTGCATTTGTGGACATGATCAATGATTACAAAATGAGTGTAATTCAGGTGTTTGGAAGTCAGTTCCCTCAGTATATAGAGCAAGTTGAAGGACGCTTTTTTACAGGTGATCAAAACTCTAATGTACAAAACAAGGACGGACAAGATCAGCCCTGGTTATCTGCTAACTATGAAGGTTTTCCACTAATTTCCTCATTGGCAAAACTCACCATGATGCAAAACGATATTCGTTTGACAGAAAGTGATGTTTTAACCACCTTGATGGGGAAAGAATTGGAATTAGAATCAGGAGTGAATGAATCCAACTACATTACTCTTTTGAAGACAGAAAAAGGGGCTTACTATCAGGGTGAAACTTTTGATGGTAGTGTCATCCTTGGACGTAAAGGAGGTGCCCAAAATCCAAACTCAGTCAATCTAACAATCGATGGCCGTAAATTGGGTCCTAATGATTATGATTTAATTGCTGGAGGTGTAAAGTTGAAAGTAACTGCAGGGCGTCCTGGAGATCATACTATTGAGGGTGATCTCGTGTTTTTAAATGATGGTCAGGAATCCAAAATTCCAGTAAGTCAATCGTTCGCAGTAATTTCCAAACCTAATTCGGCAGTAATTTCGGCGGATAAAATGAATGTGGTTTATCGTGGTGTTGAAAACCCGATGACCATTTCGATCCCTGGAATTCCTGACAGTAAAGTTAAAGCCACAGCACCAGGCCTTAGAAGAGCCAAGGGAAGTAAATATGTTATGATCCCCGGAAAAGGGCGTGAAATAACAATTAATGCTAGTGGTTCGTTGCCCGATGGTCAGCGTGTTAATACAAGATCGAAATTTCGAATTAAAGATATTCCTGCACCTCGCGGAACTGTTCGTAAACAAGCAGGGAATATCTCTATTCCAAAGTCCAGTATGGAGGTAGCTTCTATTGGAGCTGAGCTTGAGGACTTTGATTTCGATATAACGCTGCAAACCGTTAGCTTTAAGTTTAAAGTACCAGGACAACCCACAATAAATGTTCGGGGAAATAAGCTTGACGCCAAAGCCAAAAGTGCTTTACGTCGTGCAAGGGCAGGTCAGTCGGTTCAGATTTTTGATATCAAAGTAAAGAATCCTAAAAATCCGAATTATCGCTTTAAAAAAGTTTCTCCTGTAATTTGTGAAATTGTCAATTAATATATGACACTTATGAAACCGCTCAATTATTTACTCATCCTGTTTGTCGCTTTCGCGCTGCAATACGCACCGCTGGCAGCCCAAGCCAACTTGCTTAATTCAAGAGTTCCCCAAGATGTAGGAAAACTCACTAAACTGCAAGAGGAAACTAATGATGTTACTCCATTGGCTTATGGATATGTAGATGATCGAGATGTTTTGTGGTCTAAAACGATTTGGGAAATAATTGATTTGAACGAGCGGATTAACTTTCCGTATTATTACCCAACCGACACATTAAATTTAGGCCCTGATAGACGTTCTCTATTTGATATCTTAAAGTTGAACCTTAGTAAAGGTAGGATTAAAGAAGTTTATAAGTCTTCTTACTTTCAAGAAAAAATGACTTATGATGAAATCCAGGAAAGTCTTATTGCAATTGACACAACAGACTTTGGGTTTGAACAATTTAATTCAGATGGATTTGTAGATGAAGAGTTTATTAGTAAGCGAAGAATTACCTCAGCTGAGATTAAACAATTTAAAATTAAGGGGACTTGGTATTTTAATAAGCGATTGGGTGAATTAAGATACCGTTTGCTTGGTATTTGTCCTGTGGCAGCGGATATAGCCGTTCAGGCCGCCAACGAAGATGAAGAAGATCTTGTAGAGCTATTTTGGGTCTGGTATCCAGATGCACGTGAAAAGCTTAATCAGAATAGTGTATTTAACTCTCGAAATTCATCACAACCGATTACTTTCGATGTGATGTTAAATTCAAGAAGATTTAATTCAATTATTTACAAAGAAGAAAATGTTTACGAAGATCGTGAGGTAAAAGAATACATCTTTGAAGATGCTCTTCGTCAGTTGTTAGAATCCGAACGAATCAAATCTGTGATCCGGGATTTCGAGCAAGATATGTGGAATAACTAATCTTTTTTAAGATTTTATAAAGAAAGCGCTGCGGTACCGTAGCGCTTTTTTATTTTTAACTCCATGAAGGTTGATGTTGTATTGGTAGGATTTGGTTTGGCAGGACTGGCAGTTGCGGAACAGTTACGCCGAGCAGGAAAGTCTTTTGTAGTAATCGATCAGCCACAGCCAGGTGCCTCTCACTGTGCGGCAGGAATCTACAACCCTACCATCCTTAAACGCTATACTATGGCTTGGGAAGCTCCAGCTCTTTTGGATGAAGCCTTGGGTTTTTATAAGGAGTTAGAAGAGGTGTTAGGGACTTCCTTTCTTTACCCTCTTCCCATTGCTCGGGTGTTTAGTAGTATTTCTGAGCAAAACCAATGGATGTCTGCTTCCGATCAGCATCAGTTTAAACCTTATTTAGTGCCTAAAATACAAACAGAGACTCCCACTGAGGTCAATGCTCCTTTGGGCTATGGACGGGTAGTTGGTGTCGGACGTTTGGCTATTTCAGAACTGCTTCTAGCCTATCGAACACAGCTTATTCCAACGACGCATTTTCGAAAAGAACCCTTTTTGTATGACGCTTTTAAAAGCGAATCAAAATCAGTGGTTTACAAAGATATTGTGGCCAACCATATTATTTTTTGTCAAGGAGCCGCACTTCGAAGCAACCCTTTTTTTAAAGATCTTCCACTTCGAGGGTCTCATGGAGATATGCTCCGAATTCATGCCCCAGGAATGGATACGACACACATTTGGAAAAGCCGTCTCTTTGTTGTACCCCAAGGCAATGATGAATATTGGGTGGGTGCTTCTTTCAATAACCAATGCAAAGATCCCGTTCCAACAGAAGAAGGTAAAAAATGGCTGATGACCCATTTGAATCGATTGCTTGATATTCCGTTTACGGTAATTGCACATCTCGGACAGGTCCGACCTGCTGTGGTAGATCGGAGGCCACTTGTGGGAACACATCCTAACGACCCTAAAATCCACCTGTTAAACGGATTGGGGTCTAGAGGGGTATTGACTGCCCCCCAAATGGGCATACATTTACACCGTTCTATTTTTGAAAATACCCCCTTGCCGGATACAATTTCCATCACTAGATTTGCCGCTGATTTATGTTAAGTGCACAAGACATATCTGTATCCTTTGGGGGTACTACTTTATTTGAGAGCCTTTCCTTTCGGATTGGTGGTGGTGATCGCGTGGGTCTTGTTGGGAAAAATGGCGCTGGAAAATCAACTTTACTCAAGTTAATTGCTCAAGAACAGCGTCCCACAACAGGAGATTTTGCCCTTGAGAAAAATTGCAGTATCGGCTATCTCGCT
>CALITN010000195.1 GCA_938041595.1 uncultured Flavobacteriaceae bacterium
CTAGAAGCGATGGCTGATGTAAATGCAGATACCCATCAAATCAATCACTTTATCGAAGGATTACCCCGAAAGGGTTCCATTTTGGGTTATATCAAAAGCGTTCCTCTTCCCGACTATGTGAGAGATTTTCTTTATTTCACCATTGAAACCATTGAAACACGACCTCTCTATGAGATTGCTGCCGTATTTACGTTTGGCCGTGAAGACCTCATTCCCGATATGTTTATTGAAATGCTTCAAAGAATGAATGTAAAAGGAAAAAAATCCCTTGCCAATATGGTTTACTATTTTGAGCGACACATTGAAGTTGACGGCGATCAGCACGGTCCTATGGCGCTTGAAATGATTTCCAATTTATGTCAAAGTGACTCCGCAAAATGGGAAGCAGTGATTGTTCGCTCCAAGGAAGCACTACAGCACCGAATCAACCTTTGGACGGGAATTCACGCTTCTCTGGCTCTAACACCAACCCATTAGCCTTATGAAACAACTCCTTGGTCTCTCTCTTTTCTTTTTCCTTTCATGCGCGGCCCAAGATCAATCCTTACAATACGCTAAAGAGATTCATCAGGATGATCTCAAAAGCCTGTTGTATGTCTATGCGTCCGATTATTTTGAAGGACGAAGGACGGGAACAATTGGACAACGACGGGCAACAGATTTCTTGCGTCATTTTTATCAATCCCATCAGATTGAAGCAGCAAAAGGAACCGATGATTATTTTCAAAATATGGAGCTCCCAGTGGATGGGATAAAAGTCAAAACACAAAATGTAGTTGCCATCATTCCCGGTGAGCAACTACCCAACGAATACATTGTTCTTTCTTCGCATTTGGATCATTTGGGAATGAAAAATGGAGTAATCTTTAATGGTGCCGATGATGACGGATCTGGAACCGTAGCCCTGTTAGAAATTGCCGCTGCTTTTCAAAAAGCCAAAAAAGAAGGAAACGGCCCTAAGCGTTCAATTATTTTTCTTCATGTGACGGGAGAAGAAGAAAATTTGTTGGGATCTAAATATTACACCAACAACCCCCTCTACCCGCTTGCACAAACCATTGCCAACTTGAATGTGGATATGATTGGTCGCATCGACCCTAAGAGGAACAATCCCAATCCAAATTATATTTATCTGATTGGTGCCGATCGACTGAGTCAAGAACTTCACGATCTTTCGGAGCTGATGAACACAAAATACAGCCAATTGGAGTTGGACTACACCTTCAATGACGAAAACGATCCGAATAATTTTTATACACGCAGTGATCATTACAATTTTGCCAAAAAGAATATCCCCATAATTTTTTATTTTAATGGCACCCATGAAGATTACCATAGAGCTTCGGATACACCGGAAAAAATTAACTACGAGTTGCTACAAAAGCGTACTCAATTGATTTTTCATACCGCTTGGGAACTGGCGAATAGGAAAAACCGAATTCAACTAAAACAATGATTCTATGAAAAATAGTGTAGCACTTTTACTTCTATTCTTTAGCATTAGTCTCTATGCACAGAACACACAAAACACCTCTGATTTACAAAATGCAGAAGTGATCGCAATGGAACCAACAGACACTTTACAGACCAAGTTTCATCGGCTATCTGTGGGAGCCAAAATTGGAATGCCTAATATCGTTGGAGGCAGTCTTGAATTTGTTCTCCCTTTACTGGATAACCATTTGGCCCCTTATGCTGATTTTAGTGGATTTGATATCAACCCCGAGGAAGGAACTGAGGTGGGATTGAGCTATACAGAATTTGGTGTAAACTATTATTTCAATAATACGGGGAAAGGTCTTTACATTAGTGGAGGACTTGGTACTCTAAGTACTGATTTAGCTTTTACAAATATTGAAGTTGAAAGTAATTCCGGTCAAATTGTAAACGATGGTATTGGAACTATCAAAGAAACAGTAGCTTCAACGAACCTAAAAGTAGGAATCAAGACAGGAGGCCGCTTTTATTTTCGATTTGAATTAGGTTATGGCTTTGGAGACATTCCTGATGCGCTAGAGATCAATGCGAGTTCACCTTCACTTGGGATTTCAGTGATAACATCTGAAGAGTTCCCTGACATTCCTGGACTTTCCAATGGAGGGGTTATCATTGGAAATATTGGTTTTGGACTTTCGTTCTAAACTTCCAGTATTCCAAAAATAGATTAAGCCCTTTTTAGGGCTTTTTTTGACTCCATTGTTTCCCTAAAGCCCTCATAAACAAAAGCATACTGATGCCCAAAACTCCAAAAGCAAAATAGTGGATTGGACTGGGAACACTACCCTCAAAGTCTCCTTTGATCCGGGAAACATAGGTAACCATCATGACAATTCCAACATAAAGAAAATAGAGGTTAAAGCCCCAATTATGTTGAGCCAACCAGCTTCCCATAAAAGGCCAACAAACAATCATCAAGTAACCAACACTCCCACCAATCAATTTAACAGGAATCAATGCAATGGCATTTAAGTAAACATTAAGCGCCAAAAAGACAAAGTGAATCACATGGAGAATAGCAAAAACTCGCAAAGGCTGCAGAAGAAGTTCTGTAGAATGCTCCCGATCGGACTGAAGGTATGCCCACCAAGGCATCAAAAAATAAACTAACGATAAGCGCCCCGAATACCGGGCGGCCAATTGAAAAAGCCCGCCAAAATCACTGCTCTGCCAATAAGCAATCAGCAGTATCAAAAGCTCTGCAATCAAGCCAACCAACAGGTAATATTTATGGTGTATAAGTAGTCTCACTGTAAAAGTTTTGTATAATGTAGGGATTTTAAAGCAACACTAGAACCTTATAAGGTATTTCGAATGCTAAATTTTATCTGATATGACTTTTAAATATCATTAATGAACGAGATGGAAGTCAATCGATTGGGAAAATACTATTGGGAATTTATTCAGGATAGCAGTGATGAAAATGGAATTTCGAAGGCTATTTTAAGCGATCCCATTTAAGCCTTGGGATGGCACCATTTTAACAAAAGCTTCATCTGGGTTGCAGTAGGAGCTCGAGGGATGGGGTTGCCTGGTGATTAAAAACGTACGATGCGCTTGGCTCTTCATGTGAAATAGAGACTGTCTTATCTACGAACAAAATAAGAAACAATAAGGATTGTCAATCCAACCCCCAAAACCAAAGGACTATTATCGAGTAAAAAATCAAAAATAGAAAGTGTAAATCCCAGTGCGATTAGTCCGATTCCAATAATCTGAAGGTTTGATTTCAAGGATTGATTGTTTCTGATGTGGCGTGTTTTTCTAAAATTGCTTTTTCATATCCTTTAATCGCTGCTTTGTTTTGGGATTGGATAAAATAAACCAATTCCTTCTCCAGCACTTCAAGAGTCATTCCCAATCGAAGCAATCCGATGGCTTTCTGATAATAAAACAGTTCTTTTTCCTCCATATAGTTCAGGTTATTTTTCTAAAGTACAACCTGTAACTAAAAACAAAAGATAAAATTATGTTAAAGCTTTGTCAAACTAACACAAGAGAATGGAAATCAGAGTGATAATTTATAAATAGACTGATTGTTAATAGAATAGTAGTGGGTTTTAGTGAAAATCCGCCTGATGACAGCTGTTTTGTTTATATTTAAATGCATATAAACTTAAACAAAAACTCATGGAAACCGCTTTTCGTATCATTGCGCTTGTATTTGTTGGCGCCTTTTTTGGGTATCATATCGGTATTATTCTTTCCGCTATTTTTTAAATAATGATCTATTTTTTGCAAAACATTTTGGTGTATGCTGCTATTTTCGGAGTACTTTACCTATTGTATGAAGGGATTCGAAGAATGCGAAAATAGCTTCTTTGTCCTCTGAAAATTATAGCCCTTGACTGATAAAACCTGCTTTATTGCATTAATAAATCGAATTTAAAGATTCATTTTACTTTTTAAGAATCTTTGTTTAAATTTATAGGTATCCATAGGCCTATGAAAACCATACTCTACATAACTCTTTTAAGTTTTTTTGGTTCTAATCAAGAATTTGATGCAGAGCGTTACCTCA
>CALITN010000196.1 GCA_938041595.1 uncultured Flavobacteriaceae bacterium
TTCAATGCATCCAAATTCCATCGTGGAATCCACCTATTTCGTTCCCTGTCGCCCTCTGTTTTTTCCGTTCTTGTCGCATCTACTGAAAAATACTGCGCCGCGGGTAGAAAACACAAGACCAAACTCAATACACTAATAAAATAATAGTGATTTAAATAGGTGGTTTTATCCATCAACTCGATATAGGTAAAACTTAGGAAAAACATCGCTATAGCCAATCGATAATACAATCCAACCATTACCAATAGTGAACTTAAAGCACAGACAACAAACAAAAGATAGGTGTAAATTCCCAATGGCTTAACCCATTCAAAACCATAGAAACTAAAATGAAATAGCGGCTCTAGATAGAGTTTTTCAATCCACCCATTCGCCCAAAAACGAACCAAACTTGCAAACATCAATGCCCCAAATAAAATACGAAAGACTGCCAATGGAGCAGCCTTAGTATTTAATTCAAAGTATGGGTTGCAACTGCGTTTCATGTTTAATCCCCATCGGCGTCTACAAAATCAATCGTAATACTCATGGCGCTAACCATATCAACCTTGAGCAAGGGGACTGATCGCTGAACAGCATCATATGCCTTGAGAAATTCTAAGGGAGGTTGTTGAAGGAGTTCTTCTTTAAAACTTGCCAGGATTGCAACCATTGATTTCGCTTCATCAAATTGGCTGTTGATCAAAAGACTCAAATCCGCTCCATCCTTTACGGCATTGAGAGCGGTAATATATGCGGCCAGACTTTCGCCATCAGGAGCATCGCCATAGCCTTTTCCGTTAAAAAGGTCTTGAACCGCAATAAGTCCTGTTAAGAATAAATGTTTGGAGTAATTCCCATGGTAAAGGGCTTCCACATTTTGCGTCATCACCGCTCCCGAAAAAACCCCTGCAGGGATTCCCATTTTACCAGCCCGTAAATATTTTTCATAATAAAAAATAAAATCGTTCACAAAACGATCCACAGAAGCCGTTGCGGAACTTCCATCGTTGGCAACAAAAGTGTCACGGTAACCCGATTCCCAACCCCGTTTAACCGTTTCCGTTAGTGCTTTCATATCAGCGATCAGGGCCATCAAATAGACGCTATAGGCACTACCTTGGTCTCCTGAGAAAACCGCAACCGTTTCCTTGTTTGTTTCGGCTAACCCAAACAACAAGTAGTCCAAGGCTGGAAAGCCTTTAGCAACACGATTGGAGGACAGATTCAAGTTGTACGAACCTTCTTGAATATTCCTTAAAATCAAATCGGTATTAGAAGGGTATATGTTAATATTCAATCGATAATTGACTGCCTCGGCGGGACCAATCTCAAACATTGAAATTTTCTGCCACACCGTATAGGCTTCCTCCCACTGAGATTGAAGTGATACAAGCTTGTCTTCACTAGGAGTCTCTGTAAACTGTGCCGCACGCGTCTCAAGGCTTTGAAGCTGGGAAAGAAAATCCGCATAACCGGGCTGAATAATGGCGTCGGCCCAGTGGGCTAACATGGTCGCACGATCAAAGTTTACAGCAGTGCCAATGGATGAGTCGTCTGGTGAAGTAACATCGTCCTCCGAGCTGCATGCAATCAACAGCCCTCCTAAAAATAGTAATACAATCCTTTTCATTAAATCCTTTTCATGGCCAAAAAAGGAGCCTTCTAAAAAGCTCCTCTTTGGTGTGACAAAATTATGTTTTTTATTCATTTAATTGGCTACTTCACAATGATTAGTCTTTGGCTTCCGCTACTGTAAAGTTGAAACGCGAAGCGATTTCCGTTGAAATGGCTTCTAATGTTGCAGGACTAACATCCCAGAATCCATTTCCTGTTGTTATTTGATCTAGAAAGGCAAGAACCTCTGCACGACTAAAGTAGGGCAAATTGGTTCCAGGCTTTCGGGTAAACTGGAGGCTATATACAAAACCATAGCCCTCTGAGAGGTCGTGGAATGCAGCGCCATAGTCAGGTGTTTCCGCAGCCAGTAAATTTTTGCCCTGTTGTAAGTAATACACCGCACGAACCGCAACCACCTGAGAAATGTTTTCACGTAGAATGGCTGTTTGAGCATCTCTCAATGTATAGTCTTTCGCAACAATAGCCGCTCGACCCAATGCAAAAGCCTCAAAAATGGTCTGCGCAATTCCTGAAAAATCGGAGTCAGAATCCACTTTGCCCAGATATTTATTCAAAAAACTATCGTCCGATCCTATCGTTGCATTTGGATTGGCTTTGTCTGCGGAAGTACCGTACAAATATCCATAGGCTTCATCCCACTTATGTTCCATGTTGGTATATCCTTTCCCGTCAACAACAACATCGTTGTTATTGTTATCCTTATTGCTGCCAGCGTCCAACACACTTGTACTGATGTAATTATTGAGAATTTGATCGACCATCAAAGCCCCGATCAACGATTTATTAAACGCCTGATTGTACTCCAATCCTTTGGCGTTAACATATCTCGTACTGCTTCCGTCAGCAATCTGTCCCGCAATACCTTCACTCGCTACTGTATTTTGGGCAGGAAAAACTTCGTCTACTTGAGCAGTCAACCAGCCTTCAAAATCAGCACGAACCGCAGCAGATCCAGAAGCATTCGATTCAAAAAAGTCCTTTGATGCTGCCGTTTTACTTTTCACGTTTTTGGAAGAACTGTTTAAGGCTTCATTTGAAAATGAGTTGTTCTTATTCGAAAACATATTGTGAAGGGTCGTCTCTGTAGCGCTAAAATCTTTCATACGGTTGATGATTTCATTGGCCATTTGAATTCGTGTCGTTTGACCCGAAAAACTTACTGTACTGTTCCCATCTCTCGAAAAAGAATAGGTTTCAGGAGTGCTCACAGCTACCATCATGTCGTCATCATCATTATTTCGCGTACAAGCAGTCATACTTATCAACAAGGAGATCAAAAGTACTATTATTTTTTTCATTTATTTAGACTCATTAAAATTAATTATGGTTCAAATGTAATGATTCTCTTATTTTTATTCATACTAAATAAGTATAATTTTTGAATTTCTTTTTAAAAGCCTGTTTAGTCCCCCTAAATATTGAATTCGAGTTCTGTTCCTAGATATAATTAGTATCTTACTTTCCTTACTTACATGGAAAAATGGATACTCTCAGGAGTTCTTAAAATGGCTATCTAATAAAAGACTCATGATTCAAAAGATCTTACTTAGTTCCCTTTTGGTTGGTTTGCTTGTCCTTCCTGGTCAAGCCCAATCCAAAAAACTACAAAAAAAGCAAGCATCGGACGCCTCTTCCGATTATCATCATTTTAAATGGCGTAACATTGGCCCTTTTCGGGGCGGTAGAAGTGTGGCCGCAGTTGGAGTGGTTCAGGAACCCCACACTTTTTATATGGGAAGCACCGGTGGTGGGGTATGGAAAACCGAAGATGCAGGCATCCAATGGAAAAATATATCGGATGGATTCTTTAAAACAGGAACAGTGGGTGCTATTGCCGTAGCAGAAAGCGATCCGAATGTCGTGGTTGTTGGGATGGGGGAACACGCTGCAAGAGGCGTGATGACCTCCATGGGTGATGGTGTTTATATCTCTTCGGATGCCGGAGCAACATGGAAGCATCGTGGTTTAGAATCAAGTCGTCATATTGCCAATATTGAAATTCACCCACAAAATCCCAACCTCATCTATGTTGCAGTTCAAGGGGCACAATACGGCCCTAGCAAAGAGCGTGGTGTTTATAAATCCGAGGACGGCGGACAAAGCTGGAAACAAATTTTGTATAAAGGGCCCCATGTGGGAGCAGCATCCTTAAGTATGGATAAAAACAATCCGCGCATCTTATATGCAGCACTTTGGGATCACCAACGAACCCCGTGGCAAATGATCTCTGGTGGCAAAGGTTCGGGTATATACAAATCAACCGACGGAGGAGCGCATTGGGAGCAACTCAGCCAAGGACTCCCCGAAATTTTTGGCAAAGCAGGAATTTCTGTAAGCCGTGCCGATTCCAATCGTGTTTATATCAATCTCGAAGCAGAAGGAACCCAAAGTGGTGTATATCGTTCTGACAATGGTGGCAAAAACTGGAAACAGGTAAATAAAGATCGTATTACGGTGGCCCGGTCGTGGTACTATATGGAAGTATTTGCCGATCCAACCGATGCGAATGTTGTCTATGTACTCAATGCTCCTGCCTTAAAATCAATCGATGGGGGAAAGAGCTTTCAAACCCTCCCTACTCCCCATGGAGACAATCATCACTTGTGGATTCACCCCCACAACAATCAGATCATGATTAATGCCAATGACGGAGGGGCCAATGTGAGTCTTAATGGAGGTAAGTCTTGGAGCAGTCAGCAAAACCAGCCTACGGCACAATTTTATCGGGTTATTGCGGACCAGCAAGTCCCCTACCATGTTTATGGAGGCCAACAGGACAATTCCGCTATTGGTATCAAAAGCCGCACCTATGGTTGGAGTATCGGCTGGAAAGATTGGTATTCTGTCGCTGGCTGTGAAAGTGCCTTCTTAGCTTTTGATCCGCTAAATCCCAGCCTCATATATGGTGGTTGCTACCAAGGAATTTTGCAGCGTTGGGATCGAAAAACAGGCAATGCCAAGTCAATCAAAGAATACCCCGAATTAGCCCTAGGAAATACTCCCAAAGACTTTAAATACCGGTTTAATTGGAATGCGCCTGTACTTACAGCACTCCAGGACTCCAATACAATTTACCATGCCGGAAATGTGGTTTTTAAATCCACTGATCAAGGCCAGTCGTGGAAAGTGATTAGCCCTGACTTAACGCGCAACGAAAAAGAAAAACAAGTTGCCGGTGGGGCCCCTTATACAAATGAAGCCGCTGGCGGTGAAAACTACAATACCCTCATGAGCCTAGCCGTTTCTCCGCACAGTGAAATGGAGCTTTGGGCCGGTAGTGACGACGGGCTGTTACATCTGACACGTGACGGTGGAAAAAACTGGCAAAATATCACTCCCAAGGGGATGAAAGAAGGCATTATTAACAGTATCGATCTCTCGGCTGCTACTCCTGGAAAAGCTTACATTACCCTGATGCGTTACAAGTTTATGGATCTAAAACCTTATGTATACAAAACCGAAGACTACGGACAAAAATGGGAGTTGATCACCGATGGTATCAAAGGGAAACACACCTTTGTTCGAGTCGTTCGTGCGGATAAAAAAGTCCCTGGACTTCTTTATGCGGGAACCGAAACAGGGTTCTATATATCTACGGATGATGGGGAAAAATGGACATCACTCCAACTGAACTTGCCCGTGGTGCCCATCAATGATCTCTTCATTCAAGACAACGACTTGATTGCCGCTACTGCTGGGCGTTCTTTTTGGATCTTAGATGATTTGGCACCACTGCAACAACTCTCATCACCCAAACAACCCACTGTTTTGACCCCAAAACCGAGCTATCGTATTTTTAGTGGACAGTCGAAGTCACCTCTAGTAGGGCAAAACCCCTTGCCGGGTGTCATTTTGAACTATTATCTTCCCAAAGTGCACGATTCCCTTGTCCTCCGTTTAGATATCTTAAAAGGAGATAAAGTCATTAGATCCTATTCCAATCAAAAAAATCAAAATACACCATCTTGGCCCGGAGGCCCCCAAAAAAAACAGCTCCTACCAGCCAAGAAAGGATACAATCGTTTTGCTTGGGACTTAAATAAAGAAATGCTCCCTGCAGTAGATGGCGTTTTTGTTTATGGAAGTTATGCGGGCAGTACCGCAGCGCCAGGTTCCTACACCGCTCGATTGCAAGTTGATGGTATTGAATCCCAAGCACCCATCCGTTTGCTTGCTGACCCGAATATCGCTGCAAAGGCCAAAGACTATGAAGCACAAGAAGCCTTGTTGGATGCCATTGATGCGCAAATTCGAGCCATCCACAGCACTGTGGCCAACATGCGAGAAGTACAAAAACAATTGAACTTTCACCTTAAAAATATTCAAGATAAAGCCGACTATCAAAGCTTGTATGCGCAAGGTCAAAAATTGGAGGATGCCCTAGTTGCATGGGAGAAAAAACTCATTCAACCCGATCAAAAGACCTTCCAAGACGTTATTAATTTTAACAACCAGCTCAATGCAGAATTTATGCATCTCAAAGGCTATGTTGATAGTGCCGACCCGGCTGTCACAAAGGGTGCTTTAGAGCGCTTTGACGATTTGAAAAATGAATGGAATGCTGCTTCAGAAGCACTTCAGGGTTTGATTACAAACGAAATTGCCACTTTCAATCAGACCTATCAAGACTTGAAAATTCCAGTATTGACCATTCCTGAATAAACTCTCATTAACCGTTAAATATCATCTTATGTGGTTTAAAAAAGTCCTATTCCTTAGTAGTTTTCTTAGTGTTCTAATGGCCTTACCAATGCATGCGCAGTACACTAAGTCATTTCTGAAAAAGAAAAAGAAAGAAGTCATTCAAAAAGTTGCCAATCGTCACAAGCAAAGCCAAGTCATGGTTGATAAGATTTTCAGCTTTGCTGAATTGGGTTTTCACGAAGTGGAATCATCGGCCTATCTCACGGGGCTTTTGGAGAAATCTGGTTTTGAAATTACTTATGGGCTCTCTGGAATTCCAACGGCTTGGATGGCACAATGGACCCAAGGAAAAGGAGGGCCTGTCATCGCCCTGGGAAGTGATGTAGACTGTATCCCCAAAGCCTCACAATATCCTGGAGTAGCCTATCACAAACCCATGGTGGAAGGAGCTCCCGGACATGGAGAAGGACATAATGCTGGTATTCCTTTGAATATTACCGCAGCCCTTAGTGTGCAGGAAATCATGAAAAAAGACAATATCCCAGGAACGCTAGTCTTATGGCCAGGCATTGCAGAGGAACTGGTTGCTTCCAAGGCATGGTTTGTTCGAGATGGATATTTTGACGATATCGACATGTGTATCTTTACCCATGTGAGTAGTAACCTTTCCGTTTCTTGGGGGGAAGCCCGAGGTACTGGACTGATCTCTGTTGAATACACCTTTCAAGGAGAGGCCGCACATTCTGCTGGATCTCCTTGGCGTGGACGCAGTGCTTTAGACGCTGCTGAATTGATGAATGTGGGTTGGAACTACAAGCGGGAACATTTACACCCCCTCAAACGCTCGCATTCTATCTTTACCGATGCTGGTGACCAACCCAATGTTGTTCCCTCCAAAGCCTCCATTTGGTATTATTTGCGAGACATAACCTATGAGGGGATTATGAAGATGTATAATGATGCCAACAACATTGCAGCGGGTGCTGCTTTGATGACAGACACTAAGGTTGACTCACGAGTGGTGGGCACCGCTTGGCCAAGACATTTCAACAAAGTTATTGCCGAAAGTATGGATAAAAACATTCAGACAGTCGGCTTACCCAAATGGTCGCAAGCCGATCAACAACTCGCCAAAGCTGTTCAAAAAGAGGTCCAATCTACCAATCAAAATGGTCTTGCTACAGAACTTAGTGGTTTGGGAAAGCCCTCCAAAATTAAAGTCAGCGGGGGGTCGGATGATATCGGAGACGTATCCTGGACCGTTCCCACCGTTACGCTGCGTTTTCCTTCCAATATTCCTGGCTTGCAAGGACATCACTGGTCTAACGCCATTACCATGGCTACACCTATTGCTCACAAGGGAGTTACGGCAGGAGCCAAAGTTGTTGCCATGACCGTGTTAGATTTCTTAATGGATAAGCGTCTGCTTCCTCAGGCCAAAGCCTATTTTAAAGAAGTGCAACAGAAAGAAACAACCTACCGCCCGATGATTCGCCCAAACGATCCTCCTCCGATAACACTCAACACAAACATCATGCGAGCTTTCCGACCACAGTTGGAAAAATTTTATTATGATGAAACGAAATACGATAGTTATTTGGAACAGTTGGGAATCGAATATCCCAATCTAAAAACAGAAAAATAAGATCGCTC
>CALITN010000197.1 GCA_938041595.1 uncultured Flavobacteriaceae bacterium
ATTATTGTCTTTTCAGCGGTATTATCCGATCCGTAAAATTCAAAAGGATAGCCTTTGGCGTTGGCTTAATTTGGGGAAACAAAACCTTCTAATCCTAGACTTCGAACCCCCCCTTACCCATACATTCCCAAAAGCAGATATCCTTTTATTGCGAAACAATCCTAAAGTCCACCTAGATCGAGTCCTAATGAAGTGGCAGCCTTCCCTTGTTATTGCGGATGGAAGCAATGGTAGTTGGAACCTAGATCGTTGGAAAAAAAGCTGTGAAATGAATGGGGTCGTATTTAAAGCTACCCGAGACGGGGCTGTTTCTATTACCCCTTAAAACGGGGAATAAAGTTCTTGCGGTAATTATCAAAATCTTCAGCTGTAGAGAAAACCTGATAATCTCCTTGTTTGATAAGCTTGAGATACATTTCCAATTGCTGCGGAGAATGATACCCCACGATTGGCATGATAGGGTCACCCGTTTCACTAATAAAAACCATAGTCGGATAGCCCGTCACCCTCAAAAATTGTGTGAATTGATGGGTTGCATTTCGCCCTTTTCGCTTGGGATCGTAGTTTGGATTGGTAAAAGTATTTCCATAAAACTTAATTTCCTCTTGTCCCTCGGCATTAAATTTTACCGCATAGTAATGCTCGGAGATATATGCAGAAACATAGGGGTTGGCAAAGGTTTTTCGATCCAATAACTTACAGGGACCACACCACTTGGTGTAAACATCCATTATGATTTTTTTAGGATTTTCTTTTTGAGCCACTAAAGCTTCGTTCAAAGTCATCCATTGAATGGGTTGGGCATTTCCCAAAAAACCAAGCAACAAAATTCCCAATAACACGCTTTTCTTCATGCTTTTTTATTCGCTAATGTACATCACCCATCAATTTATTAATCCATCGAGAAGACAATAATATGATTAAAGCTGCTCCAATGGCATATTTAGCAATCAGATCAAAGCCATCGATATATATACTCAAAGACTGAAAACCGCCCACATTGCTGTCAGAACTTTCCACAGCTAGTTGTTTTCCGATAAACCCAACCAGCTGGAAGGCATATGCAGAGGATAGGAACCAAACTCCCATCATAAAGGCAACAATACGTTTGGGAGAAAGATCTGTGATTTTTGATAAGCCGACAGGAGACATAAACAACTCTCCAACAGACAACAAAAAGTACATGATCAATAAGTAACTAAAAGGTACCCGGCCACTGTCATCGGAAGACATTCCGCTGATAGATAAAATATAAAAACTCAAACCGGCAAAAAGCAATCCCAAACCAAATTTAAAAGGAGTTCTTGGATCTTTACCAATGGTTCGCAGCCGCGTAAACATATAAGATAACGGAATAGAAAGCAGAATGATAAACATCGAATTGAGGGAATTGGATTGTGCCGCATCCATCAAACTCAAATTCACATTTCGAGCCGCAAACAAGGTTATTACGGACCCCGACAATTCATGAAAGCCCCAGAAAAGGGTAATGAATAGTGTAAATAATAAGGCTGCGAATAGTTTTTTACGTTCCTCTGGTTTGGCTTGTTGCAGTATATAAGCCATATAAACCAAAATTAAAACCCCAATAACTTTAAAACAGACATTTACCAGGTTTTGATCGCCCAGCCAAGTGGTGCCTCCCCCTACCGATTGATAGGCCGAGAGCAGATAAGCAATCAATGGAGCTGTCAAGAACGCCAATATAGGAATCAAAACGGAGCGTTTGACACCTGCTACTTTATGCTCTAGTAAACTAGGGTTTACCGGCAGTCCTTTGTCGCCAAAAACACCCTGGTGCACACCGCGCCAAAAGAAGATTAGACCCAGTAACATTCCTATTCCAGCCAAGCCAAATCCATAGTGCCAACCATACTCACGTCCGAGATAGCCGCATAACAATGGTGCAATCCAACCACCAATGTTAATTCCCATGTAAAAGATCACAAAACCAGAATCCTTACGTCGATCACCATCTGGGTATAGCGAACCAACAAATGTGGAGATATTGGGTTTGAAAAAGCCATTGCCCACTACGATAAAAGCCAGAGCCAAAAAGAAAGCTGTATTGTTTTCAATCGCTAAGACAAAATGACCCAAAGCCATCAAAATTCCCCCTAAATAAATGGAGCGACGATAACCGAGATAAACATCAGAGATACGACCACCAACCACAGTAGAAGCATAAACCAATGAACCGTAGGAGGCATAGACTGCAGCAGCGGCCATATCGCGGTTGACTAAAGCTTCAAAGATTTCATTGACCATATAAAGGGTCAATAAGGCTCGCATGCCATAGAAGCTAAAACGCTCCCAGAGTTCGGCAAAAAAGAGGTAAAATAGTCCCCTAGGGTGGCCCAAATATTCTTGTTGAGCAGCAGTTTCTGTTGTCGTCATTTTGGTTTCTTAAAGATTGGACTCAATAAAAGTAGTCATTTTCTGATACAAGTGAATCAATGCATTACCCGCTCCAATACCGTGGTTTTGGTCAGGGTAAATAGCCCATTCAAAAGGCTTATCCGCCTCAATCAAAGCATTGATCATTCGCATAGAATTTTGCACATGCACATTGTCATCCCCACTACCATGAACCAAAAGCAATTTGCCTTTGAGTTGTTCCGCATAGTTAAGGGGTGAGTTTAAGTCATAGCCCTCTGGGTTTTCCTGAGGCGTTCGCATAAATCGTTCGGTATAAATGGTATCATAAAAACGCCAAGTTGTAACCGGAGCAACTGAAATTGCAGTCGAAAACACCTGATTACCTGTCAGAATGCTCTGCAGGGCCATATGTCCGCCAAAGCTCCAACCCCATATACCAACGCGAGATGCATCAATGTAGGAACGTGTCCCAAGCTGTCTAGCTGCTTCGATTTGATCTTCCGTTTCGTATTTGACCAAGTTTAGATAGGTTTGCTTTTTAAATTCAGCTCCTCGAAAACCTGTTCCTCGACCGTCTACACAGGCTACAATAACATCTTTTTGAGTGAGTAGATAATGCCAAAGGTCTCGCTGGGAGGCCCATCGATTGGCGACCTGCTGGGAGCCCGGACCCGAGTATTGAAAAAGTAACAAAGGGTATTTTTTGTTAGAGTCAAAGTTTCTCGGTTTAAGCATCCACATATTGAGTTCGTTTCCATTGACCGTCAGTGTTCCAAATTCTTTTTCGGGAAGATTTAGTCCCTCCATCTTTGCTTTCAAGGCAGTATTTTCAAGCACCGTTCGTAGTATTTTGCCGTTGGAGGTTTTTCGGAGTTGGTACACCGGTGGGGTCATCGCATCTGAAAAGGAATGGATATAGTAACGGGCATTTTTACTAAATAACGCTCCATTGTAACCATAGTCATAAGACAATAGACGTTTGCGTTTTCCATTTAAACTAAGGGCATAAACGGCCCGTTCGGTACTGCCAATTTCGGTTGAGGTAAAATAGACCTCTTGGGTTTCCGAACTGTATAAATCAAAACTAGTAATCTCCCAGTTGCCCTGGGTAAGCTGCTTCCGAAGACTTCCATCAGCATTGTAATAATACAAGTGATTGAAACCATCTCGTTCACTGGTCCATAAAAAACTGTTATCCTCTAAAAAGCGAAGATTGCTGTGGACATCCACATATCGTTCGTCTTTTTCTTCAAGCAACACTTTTGCCGCAGCTGTTGTCACATTGATCTCCCACAGTTTCAAATGATTCTGATGCCGATTCAAACTTTGTACGCTCAGTAGTTCCGGGTCTTTTGAAAACTGAAACCGCGGGACATACTCGGGAGTTTCTCCACCAAAATCAAGATTGCTAGTTGTTTTTGTTGTGAGGTCATACACGTGCATGCTCAGAGTTGCATTGGTTTCACCGGCTTTTGGATAACGGAACTGATACGGAAAAGGATAAAGCTCTTTTCCATAAATATCCATAGAAAAAATAGGGACCTCTGATTCGTCAAAACGCATATATGCCAGTCGATTTCCTAGGGTATTCCAATCAAAGGCGCGAACAAAACCAAATTCTTCTTCATATACCCAATCCGTCAATCCGTTGATAATGGTTGAACTTCCGTCCATAGTGATTTTTTGTAAAGTCCCTGTCGATAAATCTTTGATAAAGAGGTTGCGCAAATGCACAAATGCAATCTTAGAACCGTCAGGGGAAAAACGAGGCTCCTGCACCCATGGGTATGAGTTTTTGGGATCGAAAAGCGGAGTTAATTGCTGGCGCGCTATATCGTAAACGTAGTATATTGCTTGTTTGGAACGTCGGTATATCGGAAATTCAGAAGTAGCAATTAAAATTTTACTTTCGTCTTTTGAAAAACGATACGAGGTAAAGTATGGAATAGAATCAGACGAAGCCAGTAATACCTTTTTCGCTTTCCCATCCAAATAGGCGTATTTGATCAAGCGGGAGCTTTCGGTATCCTTGTTCGCGTCTAATACTGTAAAATGGCGTCCATCGTTCATGGAGCGATAACTCTCCAGACGATCGGGGTCAAAATCACCACCAAAAATAGCGGCATTGGTAAGGTTTTGGGCTGTGACTGTTGTGCAAAGCAAGAACAGTAAGATTCGAAACGCTTTCATAATGGGTAAGTATATCTTGGACAAAGTAAAAAATTAAATTCATTTTCGCTGTATAAACTATCTTTACCAAAAAGTCTCTATGCAGCAACCCATCAGCGGTTTTTCCAAGCGAAACAAAGCCGAAAAAATAAAATGGATCGTTGAACAACATTTTGAAGATCCCAAAGCCGCCGAAGCGCTTTTGACTTCTTACTGGCATCCCGATGCGAGCATCCAAGAAAAACACGATGAGTTTATTGAAAATACCCTGAGCAACTTTTATTTACCCATGGGCGTTGCTCCCAACTTTTTGATCAATAATCGTTACTACACACTCCCCATGGTGATTGAAGAAAGTTCGGTGGTTGCCGCTGCTGGAAAAGCCGCTAAATATTGGGCGGATAAAGGAGGTTTTCACACAAAGATTTTAGGAGTGGAAAAAGTGGGACAAGTGCATTTTCTATGTTCTGAAAAATCAGATATCGTTCAGACTTTTTTTGAAAGTGTTAAAGAAACCCTGATCCGTTCTTGTGCCCCTCTCTTGAAACGAATGGAAAAAAGAGGTGGAGGACTGCTAGACCTACAACTCATTGATAAAACAGCAGAACTATCAGATTATTTCCAGTTGCACGCAACCTTTGACACGCAGGACGCCATGGGAGCCAATTTCATCAACTCCGTTTTGGAGCAATTGGC
>CALITN010000198.1 GCA_938041595.1 uncultured Flavobacteriaceae bacterium
GAACACAAGCGGCACTGCTCAAGGAGAATTATAATTTACGCCACATTTCCACTGGAGATTTGTTTCGGTACAACATCAAAAACCAAACAGCATTAGGCAAACTAGCACAATCCTACATTGATGCGGGTGACTTGGTACCCGATAAAGTAACCATAGATATGTTAGAAGCAGAGGTGGAAAAAAATCCCCAAGCAAAAGGATTTATTTTTGATGGTTTTCCTCGAACAAAAGCCCAAGCCGAAGCTCTAGACGCTTTTTTGGCCGGGCGCAATTTGGTCGTTTCTGCAACCATTGCCTTGGAAGCATCGGATGATATTTTGGTTGAAAGACTTCTGAAAAGAGGAGAAACCAGTGGCCGTTCGGATGATCAAGATGAGCAGAAAATCAGAAATCGCTTTGACGAGTACAATCAAAAAACAGCACCTTTGAAACGGTACTATGAAGACCAAAACAAATTCCATGCAGTGGATGGAATTGGCTCATTAGAAGAAATCAGTACACGTCTTACAACACTGATTGACAGTATTTAATAGGATATGACAGAAGGCAACTTTGTTGATTACGTAAAACTCCATGTGGCTTCTGGTAACGGAGGAAGTGGCTCTACACATTTGCGCCGGGAAAAGTTTGTAGCCAAAGGTGGGCCTGATGGCGGTGATGGCGGTCGAGGGGGGCACATTATTATTCGTGCCAATCCCAATCTGTGGACGCTTTATCCCTTTAAATTCAAAAGGCATTTTGGAGCCGGACACGGTGAGGCTGGTGGAAAAAGTAGAAGTTCTGGAGCCCAAGGCGAAGATGTATATATTGAGGTTCCGTTGGGAACCGTAGTGAAGAAAGCCGAAACGCAAGAAGTTCTTTTTGAAATTACCGAAACAGAACAAGAAGAGATACTGCTCAAAGGTGGCCTGGGTGGTCGTGGCAACTGGCACTTTAAATCTGCCACCCGACAAACTCCGCGCTATGCACAACCGGGGCTGGAAGGTTCGGAGATGCAACTTACTTTAGAACTAAAAGTACTGGCTGATGTGGGTCTGGTCGGTTTTCCCAATGCTGGGAAGTCAACCTTATTGGCCAGTTTGACAGCAGCCAAACCCAAAATAGCTGATTATGAATTTACAACCCTAAAACCCAACTTGGGAATCGTACCCTATCGTGATTTTCAATCTTTTGTTATGGCGGATATCCCCGGGATTATTGAAGGAGCCTCCGAAGGAAAGGGTCTGGGGCATTATTTTTTACGGCATATTGAGCGCAATTCCATTTTACTCTATATGATCCCAGCGGATACTTCGGATGTCAAAAAAGCCTTTACAACCCTTCGAGCAGAGCTGATTGCCTACAATCCCGAATTGGTAGATAAAGATTATGTGGTGGCACTGACCAAGTGTGATTTGCTAGACGATGAACTTCGTGCGGAGTACCAAAAGGAAATGCAGCAGCAGTTTGGAGACACGCCTCACTTTATGATTTCCTCCGTGGCACAACAAGGATTGCAAGAATTGAAAGACGGTTTGTGGAAACTATTAAACCAAGCCTTCTAATGAAAGAAAAAGTGCATTTTATTGCTATTGGTGGGAGTGCTATGCACAGTTTGGCTATTGCATTAAGCCGAAAAGGGAAAACTGTAAGCGGTAGCGATGATGCTATTTTTGACCCCTCCTTGAGCAAACTGCAAGCAGCGGGTTTGCTCCCTGAACAAATGGGATGGTTTCCCGAAAAAATCACCACCGATCTTACGGCTATCATCTTGGGAATGCATGCCAAAAAAGACAATCCCGAATTGTTGCGCGCGCAAGAATTGGGACTTAAGATTTACTCCTATCCAGAGTATCTCTACCATATCAATCAAGAAAAAACCCGGATTGTTATTGCTGGAAGCCACGGAAAAACAACCATCACAGCGATGATTCTTCATGTGCTTCACTACCATCAGGTACCAATCGATTATATGATTGGAGCGGCATTGGAGGGCTATGAAAATGCAGTGCATTTGACCGAAGACAATGATTTTGTTTTATTGGAAGGGGACGAGTATCTCTCTTCACCCATCGATTCCCGTTCAAAATTCCTTTGGTACAAACCCCATTTGGCAGTGATCAGCGGAATTGCCAGAGACCATGTTAATGTGTTTCCCACCGATGCGAGTTATCTGGAACAGTTTGAAAAATTTATTGCCAGCATTCAGCCAGGGGGTGTGTTGATCTACAACAGTGAAGACCAGGCAGTCAGCCGATTGGCATTGGCCAGTCAAAATACTATAAAAAAGACCTCTTATACTACAGCACAAAATAGAATCCAAGCAGGAGTGACTTATTTGCAAACCGATGAAGGGGGCGTTCCCCTTTCTGTTTTTGGGGATCACAATATGTCCAACCTATCCGCCGCTCGATGGATTTGCCAATTAGTAGGAGTCAGCGAGGAAGAATTTATGGAAGCAATCCCTACTTTTAAAGGGGCATCCAAACGATTGGAACGTCTTGCCAAAGGGAAAAGTAGCTGGCTGTTTAAGGATTTTGCCCATGCACCTAGCAAGGTACAAGCAACAACGGCAGCGGTCAAAAAACAGTTTGAAGGCAAAAAAGTACTCGCTTGTTTGGAATTGCACACCTATAGCAGTTTGAATCCTGAGTTTATTCCAGCCTATCAAAACACTATGGATGCAGCCGATGAAGCCTTTATCTTTTACGATCCTGAGGCCCTAAAAATCAAAAACCGCCCTGACTTGGCTGTTGAAACCATTGAAGCGGCCTTCCATCATTCCAACTTAAAAGTCTTTACCCAGCCCGAAACGCTGCACGAGCAACTTCAGTCTATGGATTACCGAGATACGGTGCTGTTGATGATGAGCTCCGGAAACTACGGAGCTATGGATTGGGAGACGTTGATTCGTCAGTTGACCTTGTTTTAGTTTGGTGCTGTGCGTAGAGGTTTTGGATGATATCTAGCATGCTGGGATATTTATTTTCCAAGGCTTTTTGGGCTTCTGATTGATCCTTTTTGCTTTTGTCTTGTGAGATTTTGTGTTTTCCCTCCCAAGTGGTGATCTCAATTTCAAAACCGATGATATACGGTAAAGCCGCTTCCATTCGTGGGTTGTCAGCCGCAAGCCGATAGCCGGGTTCGCTTCCTTCCAGCACCTCTGTCATTGCGATAAGGCTCTCTTTTACCTTTTTGGGATTGTCAATCAAACAGGGAATCCCTGTGAAATGTGCTTTAAAATAATTCCATGTGGGCAGCTGGGTGGAGTGGTATACAGAGGGTGAAATATAGGTTTCTGGACCGTGAAAAATCAGTGTAACGGGCGGTTGCTCTTGAAAGGTTTTCCATTGGGGGTTGAAACGATCCAAATGCCCCACAAAGACACCAAGCCCTTTATTTTGCTGATAGACCAGGGGAATATGCGAACTGTAAATTCTGCCTTCCAAAGAAGAAATAACGGTAGCCAAAGGAAAGGCCTTGGCTAGATAGATGCAATTCTTAAAATTGGCTTCTTGGTGATGTGGTGGCGGATATTTCATAACGCAGTGCTGTAAAAATACAGTAACTTAGAGAGTAAACCTACTTATTATGAATCTTAACAAAGAATACAAACTAACGATCAAAGATTGGGACTTGCCCGACCGTCCGAGAGAAAAACTTTTACAAAAAGGTGTACCGGCCTTAAGCAATGCGGAGCTTTTGGCGATTATTATCGGGAGTGGACGGCCGGGGCTTAGTGCGGTGGATTTGATGAAAAATTTACTCAGTACCGCCGAACACCGCTTACAGCAATTGAACCAGAAAAGTATTGCAGAACTCACGAAGTTTAATGGGGTCGGTACTGCCAAGGCTGTTAAGATCAAGGCTGCTTTGGGTCTTGCGTCTCGTTTTTCCACTGAGGGTGTTTTGGATCGACCGGTCATCCAATCCAGTGCCATGGCATTTCAGTTTTTTAGAGACGATCTGGCCGCCTTGGATCACGAGCAATTTTGGGTACTGTATCTCAATCGAGCCCATCGTTCGGTGGGGAAACTGCAACTCAGCAAAGGTGGTATTGCGGAAACGGTTGTGGACTTACGACTTTTGTTTAAACGCGCCTTGGAATTAAATGCAACAGCCATTATCATGGCGCATAACCATCCTTCGGGAAACCTCACACCCAGTGCCAGTGACCACAATTTGACTCAGCGCGTTCGCAAAGCCGCTGGATTTTTTGATATAAAGTTGCTCGATCATCTGATTCTTTCAGGAAAAAAATACTTTAGCTTTGCAGATAAACAGTTGCTTTGAGTTTACTCGTTTATACACCAAAAATCACCACCCGATTCCAATATGTGTTTCGGCAACTGTTTGTTCGGATTTTGGAAATTCCTATTTCCTTCACTTCTTCTTTAGATGCGTTTGTTGCATTTTCAGGGCCTAAATTCAGCTATGCTCCACATCCATTGGGACAGGAGTTTCATGTGTATGCATCTGGTTTTTTGACCGAACAAGGGATCTCCTATCAAGAATTAAAGAAAGGGGAGTGGCGGGGTCTTCAAGTTTTGTTTGCGCATAACAATAGCTCGCGAATTCCCTTCGATATTTTTGCTGCTAGTTTTTATTGCTTATCGCGCTATGAGGAATACCTCCCCCATCTTAAGGATGAAGACAACCGCTATCCTGCTGTTGCCTCCTGGCTCACCACTGCTGATTGCTTAGAAATCCCTCTTGTCGATGCTTGGGCTGCTGCTTTTTTAAAAGAACTGCAGCGAGAATTCCCTGATTTAACATTATCTGAAAAAGAAATCGATAGCCCAATACGACCGTTTTTTACCATCACCAGTCCGTTTAAATACCTCTATAAACCCAGCTTGACTAAATTAGGGCAGTGGCTACAATCGGTTTGGCAATTAAACCTTTGGGATGCCTTGGAGCAATGTTTGGTAGAGCTTCGCCTTTTACGGGATCCTTTTGATACCTATGACCAAATGATTCCTGTTTTGTCAAAAGGGAAAGTGAAACCTGCTTTTTATTTTTTGTTTGCTCAAAAACCCTATGAGGGCATTGCCACAGCAATCTACAACACAAAATTACAGGCGCTTATCAAAGGTGTTTCTGATGATTTCCCTGTTTCAGTACTCCTTTCTCATCATGCGCAACAAGGGGCTGAAGAACTTGCTTATGAGCTCAACAATGTAAAGCAACTCATTCATCGCCCCATTCTTCGGGCTCGTTTTCACCGTGGTATTGGAACCTTAGCTGAGGGCTATGCCAAACTTTTGGAGCAAGAAGTGCATCACGACCTGAGTATGGGATACGAAGAGGAGATCGGTTACCGTGCTTCAACAGCGGTTCCTTTTTATTATTATGATTTGGAGAATGAATATCAGACCCCTCTACTGCTTCACCCGATTGTAGCCACGGAAAAAGGGCTGCGTATGTTGACCAGTAAAGGTGCTTTTGATAAACTCGAAAAACTATTGGAAGCCCATCCGACCCCTACGGGCAAGCAACGAGTCGCTTTTTCCAATACCATCTGGCAAGATGAAGAAAGCAATCAGTCTTGGCGGCAACGATTTTTGAACTATCTTGAGCGTCATGCTCGACCTTAGTAGCGTAACGACACTATTTTTTGATTTGGACCATACCCTCTGGGATTTTGAGACCAATTCTAC